>NZ_JAUBTO010000037.1:0-58626 GCF_036702495.1 Microcoleus sp. C2D2
GGATCGCGAATTAAATAACTTACAATTTTAATTGTTATTGTGGGATGGGCGTCCCGCCCGTCCTTTTTGGACGGGCGGGACGCCCATCCCACAAACTTGTGGAAGTTATTTAATTCTCATTCCTATAGATGTTCGATTGGCTAAACTGTTGAATCGCATTCTTTCGTATACCTGGGACGGCAGTATGGTGTGAACTTTGGTTCGCGTCTCAATCCTAGCAAGTGTCGTCCCTTGACTCGATTCAGATGCTTGTTGTAACTCTAACGCTGATTCAGTTGGGGCTGGAACTATTATTTTTAATATACTTTCTATTGACAGCAGATACAAATTGTGGCGCAAAAGTGCCATTAATAAATCTTCTTTAAAAGCTCGATACAGCCAAGATAATGTACTCCTGTGATTGCCGCTGCGGTTGCTTTTAACAGCTAAGTAAATGTAAAAATTGCTGCTAGACCAGCGATAAATGCTGCTGGGAATTTCGGGATGTTGCTGCCGGACATCTGCCATAATTAAAGAGTGAGATTTTGCCATTGCTGCATAGTTGCTAGACATACTGCTGGTAATCTGCCGGTAGCCAACTAAATATTTTGGCACTACTTTAAATTGATAATGTTCGGCTATGCGGAGGTGAAGTTCCCAGTCTTCGCAGCCTTGAGCGTTTTCTAGTTTAAGTTTGCAGTTGTAACCGCCGACTTTTGCAAAACAAACGCGGCGGATTAGAGATGAGCTGGCATTGCCTATAAAATATTTATAAACTAATGCTGTGTAAACTTCTCCTTCGATGGTGGAGTTGTAAAATCCACCTGTGAGCAAGTCTTTTTCATTTATATCAACTGACCAGGAATAGACGACTCCGACAGATGGTGCTGAGGAAGTCAGGCATTTCACTTGTTTTTCTAGGTTTTGCGGATACCAAATATCGTCGGCATCGATGGGAGCAATATATTCGCCTTTTGATTCTTCAATTGCTAGGTTTCGAGCGGCGGCGACGCCGGCATTTGACTGCCGCAATAAGCTGACTCGGCTATCTTTTTGAACAAAAGATTTTACGATTTCGGCTGTTGTATCTGTAGAGCCGTCGTCAACTACTAAAACTTCTATGTTTTGATAAGTTTGAAATAAGACTGATTCTAATGTTTTAGCAATAAAGTTTTCAGCGTTGTAAGCTGGTATGATGACTGAAACTAATGGCTGATTTAAATTGTTTTGGGAGGTGTTCATGTAATATAAAAACTTGTTTATGTAAAAGTTTTGGCTTTAAGGGAGCTAGCTAAGGGTATGTTAGCAAATTACAAAAGCTCGATCGTACACCCTCGGAACTTTTAAGATGTATATATATTATATATATTGCCACAAATCCTAAAATGTGCATTGGCACTGCCGTCGGGATACATACTTGGTGCAGGAGTCACTCGCGGATGAGCTCTGTAAAATAAACTGTACCGGGCAAGCCTTGACAGCAGACCGATTTTAGTATAAAGTATGTTGTATTTTATACTGTATACGTACTATAAAGTCAAAATCTTGTGCGGTGAAACACAGCAGCACTAAAGGCTGCTGGGGCTTTTTGTAAGGTTTACAAAAACGCTGATATATTTAAAGATTTAATAAAGCTGTTGTAGGCTTCAGGTCAGTCTCAGCAAGATATGGCGTAGAATACAGCCATGAATTGGAAAAAATGCAATTGAGAATTCCAGGACAAAATATAGTTGAATACAAACAGAAATCGAGTTATAAATAAAAAAGTAGAGCTGATTTTACCCTTCGTAAAGTAGCACCAATAAATCTCAAGCAAATTTTTGCCCCTGCAATTTAAACAATTTAGGTGATGATTCCTACCGCCGACCCCACTGTATCCGTCATTATCCCAGTTCACAACGGGGGCGCTTACTTCCGCACCTGTTTGTCAAAACTGGCTCAAGCTGTGCCCAGACCGATGGAGATTATTGTAGTAGCAGATGGCGAAAGCGACGGTTCCTGGCGCCTGGCCAAGGAATTCGGCGCCAAATTAATCAGAATTCCTGAGTCCGGGGGCCCAGCCCGAGCGAGAAATTTGGGAGCGCAAGCTGCGAAGGGAGATATTCTGTTTTTTGTGGATGCTGATGTCGCTGTTTGTCCAGAAGCTGTGGCCTATGCGAGCTCGGTGTTCAAAAATAATCCCTACTTAGCTGCTTTCATCGGATCTTACGACGATGATCCTGGAGATCCGGATTTTTTATCGCAGTACAGGAACTTGCTGCACCACTACGTGCACCAAACAGGTAACGAAGAAGCTTCGACTTTTTGGGGAGCTTGCGGAGTGATTCGCCGGGAAATTTTTTTGCAGATGGGTGGTTTTAATGAAAATTACCGCGAACCTTCGATCGAAGATATTGAGCTCGGCTACCGTTTGAAACAAGCAGGTTATAACATTCGGCTGTGTAAAACATTGCAGGTGAAGCATTTAAAGCGGTGGAAACCGATGGGGATGGTGAAAGCTGACTTTTTCTACCGAGCGCTGCCTTGGACAGAACTGATTTGGCGCGATCGTAAATTGAATAACGACCTCAACTTGCAAGTTTCCAACCGCATCAGCGTGATTTTAACTTATGCAGTGCTGCTGGCAGTTTTGGGGACGTGCTGGTCGCTGAGCTGTCTGCTAATGGCGGGCTTGCTGGCAATACCGCTGCTAGCAATTAATGCACCGCTTTACCAATTTTTTTACCGCAAACACGGTATCGTATTTGCCCTCAAAACAATTCCTTGGCACTGGCTTTTCTACTTTTATAGCGGACTGGCATTTGCGATCGGCACAGGTCGCCACTTATTATACCGAAAAAAGCCCTTGACGGGGAAAGTTAGCTTGCCGGTATCCGCTCAATAAATCAAGGCAAATTGTTCTTCAACATCCGGTCAATCGATAGTTTCTCAGGGTATTCACGGGTGAATCTACATTTTAGAAGTGATAAATAATATGGTTAGAGAAAAAAGCTGGAGGTAAGCTGAGTGAAACATTATCCTGTTGCGATCGTCGGTGCAGGCCCTGCGGGCTTGACTGCTGCCTACGAGCTAGTCAAGGAAGGCATCATCCCTGTTGTACTCGAAAAAGGTGATAAAGTTGGGGGAATAGCTCGCACAGAAACCTACAAAGGCTATCGTTTCGACATTGGCGGTCACCGCTTTTATACTAAAGTTGAAGCCGTGCAGCAGTTGTGGCAAGAGGTACTGGGAAATGAGTTTATTAAAGTGCCGCGATTGTCGCGAATTTTTTATCGAGGTAAGTTTTTCAACTATCCGATCGGTGCTTTCAATACTCTCTTTAATTTGGGCATAATTGAGAGTATGCTGATTGTGTTGAGCTATCTGAAAGTGAGAATCTGGCCGCTTCGGGAAGAAAAAACTTTTGAACAGTGGGTGATAAATCGTTTTGGGGAACGCTTGTACAAAACATTTTTTAAGACTTACACTGAAAAAGTTTGGGGGATTCCCTGTTCGGAAATTCAAGCTGATTGGGCGGCGCAGCGCATTAAAGGACTGTCGCTGACGACAGCAATTATTAATGCTTTGTTTGGCAGCAACGACACTAAAACATTAATCAAAGAGTTTGACTATCCGGCTTTGGGGCCGGGGATGATGTGGGAAAAGTTCGCGGAAGCTGTGGAGAATAAAGACGGCAAAGTTTATCTGGATAGTAAAGTTATTAGCTTTGAGCGTGAAGGTAATAAAATTAAAAGTATTACTGCTGAGCAAAACGGAGAGTTAGTTCAATATTCGGCGGAGAATTTCATTACCAGTATGCCGATATCGGCGCTGGTAGCAAGAATGAAACCGCAGCCGCCAGAAGAGGTGCTGCACGCCGCCCGATCGCTCAAATATCGAGATTTTTTGATTGTATCGCTGATTGTCGATCGCAAGGATTTGTTTCCTGACAACTGGATTTACATTCATTCCCCCGAAGTCAAAGTTGGACGAATTCAAAACTTTAAGAATTGGAGCGCCACTTTAGTTCCAGACGCCAGCAAAAGTTGTTTGGGAATGGAATATTTCTGTAGCGTAGGCGACGAGATTTGGGAAATGTCGGACGCGGAACTTGTCGAATTAGCAACTCGCGAGTTGGTTGGTTTGGGTTTAGCAACAACTGCTGAGGTGGAAGATGGAGTTGTCATACGGCAACCCAAAGCTTATCCAGTTTATGATGGGGAATATCGAGGACACTTGCGGGTACTTGAAGGTTTTTTGAAAGGTATTGAGAATTTGCAGACGATCGGGCGCAACGGTATGCACCGATACAACAACCAAGACCATTCTATGCTGACGGGAATGCTGGCAGTGAGAAATATTCTCGGCGAAAAGCACGATTTGTGGGATGTGAATACTGAGCGATCGTACTATGAAGATTTTAGTGTCGATCGTTCAAAGGACAAAAAGGGTTCGGATTTGATTTCGCAGTCAATATAGCCAGACGAAATAGGGATTGCCATGAAAAAAGCGAACCTGCCAAACTTAATCGGCTTCGCAGCAAGCATCTTCGTGCTCCTGCTTTCAGTGCAGTGGTTTGTCCCTATCCAACTCGGCTTAATCGAAGCGATAGCCGCGATCGCTTCTGCTTGGAGCGTTTGGCTGCTTGCTAAAAACAATCCCCTAGGCTGGTGGATCGGCTTAATCGGAGTTATCGCCTACGCTGCGGTGTTTTATCAAGTTAAACTTTACGGCGAAGTAGCGATTCAATTCTTCTATTTAATCACGAGCTTGCAAGCAATTTATATTTGGCTGCGGGGCGGCGAAAATAGCACAGAAAAACCTGTATGTCGCATTGACCAACGCTGGCTCATCCTCACCGCAGTCTTAGTTACAGTTGGCGTATTTGGCTTGCGAACAGTATTAGTATCTTTGGGCGGTGCAGCACCATTTTGGGACGCCCTGACCACCATCTTAAGCGCGATCGCCCAGTTATACCTGATGGAACGCTATCTCGAAAGCTGGTATTTGTGGATTGTTGCAGACACGATTTACGTTCCCTTGTATGCCTCGCGCGGGCTATATCTGACGAGTATTTTGTACGCGGTATTTTGGTTGATGGCAATTTACGGGCTGCAAAATTTTCAGCGGATTTACTCGGAACAAAAGTTAAAACAGCAGCAATCTTTATGATACTCGGTGTTACTGCAGGCAAATTTTACCCCTTCCACAAAGGACACGACTACTTAATTCGAGAAGCTAAAAAAAAGGTTGACCGTTTAATCGTTCTCGCCTGTTACAAAACAAATCAAGCAGTTGCAGGAAGTGTTAGAGCCGAATGGATTCGGTTTTTGCATCCCGACGCAGAAGTTATCGAAGTGCTCGACGATTTGCCGGAAGCCCCCGAACCTTGGGCTCAGAGGACTCTTGAGGTGCTTTCCGGGCGAAAACCCGATATCGCTTTTACTTCAGAAGATTACGGCGAACCTTGGGCAAAACTGATGGGATCTCAACACTGTGCAGTCGATCGCGAACGGCTCAAATTCCCGATTTCTGGAACGCAATTGCGATCGCACCTAGCCGAATACTGGCAAATGCTGACTCCCCCAGCCAAGGCCTACTTTGCCAAACGAGTCTGCGTGCTAGGTGTAGAATCGAGCGGCACAACTACCCTAGCGCGATCGCTCGCACAGCACTATCAAACTGCTTGGGTTCCCGAATACGGCAGGTGTTACTGGGAAGGTAGGCAATATTCGCCCGATCCTGAAATTTGGGACAGCTATGAATTTGTAGAAATTGCCAAGAAACAAGCTGCTATAGAAGACGATATTGCTACTCGCGCTAACAAAGTCATTATCTGCGATACAGACCCTTTAGCTACTTGTATTTGGCACCAACGTTACGTTGGTTCGGAACATCCAATGGTCGAGAAAATTGCAGACAGCCACCGCTACGATTTGTATATTTTGACTCAGCCGGATTTCGGCTTTGTTCAGGATGGAACGCGAGAAAGCGAACATTTACGAATGACTATGCACCAGCGGTTTGTTGAGATTCTTCAGAATAAAGGAAAGCGGTATATTACTGTCGGAGGCACCCACGAGTTGCGAATGTCGGAGGCAATTGACGCGATCGATTCAGTGTTGGTGTTTGAACCGTTAAAAGAGCTAGAAAATGAGGAATAAGTTTCGATCTAATTCCTCTACCAATAAATCGATTCGTCGCTCAATATAAAAAAGCGATTCGTCTTTAATCTCGCCATCTAGTTAATATTTTTTTGCAACTGTTGCAATGAGGCGATCGCGAATCTTTTGTTTGTGGGCGATCGCTCAACTATCATCAGGTAACGGCGGCAATAATGCCTCTACTTGTACCAGTAAACTAGGCAAAACACTTGTAACAATATTCCAAATAACTTCTGGTCTCACTTGGTCATAACGATGAACCAAAATATTTCGTAAGTTAATCGCATTTCGCCAATCAATTTCGGGATGCAACTGCTGAAACTCGATCGAAACCCTCCGAGCTGCTTCGCCCAAAATCCCCAACTGCCGCTCTACGGCACTTTGCATAAAAACACTTTCAAGATAAGTCTCGCATGACGCATCAGCCGTAAACTCTTGAATCCGACGGATTGACTGCGCCATGTCCCAAAGTGAAGCACTATCCCGATCGCCCGCTTGCATAAATCACTTGATAGGTTTTCAAAATGTTCGATCGCCGATAGGGATTTTCTAACCGATTCTTTTCAACCAAATCCACAGAACGATGAAATAAATGCTCTATCTCCTCCTGCATACTCAATAAATGAGACAGCGTGAGGTGGTGCGATGGCTCATAGGTGACCAGTACATCCACATCACTATCAGGGCGAAAATCATCCCGCAGCACCGAGCCAAACAGGGCAAACTCGATAATGTTCCAGCGCTGGCAAAATTGCGAGATCGCATCTAAAGAAACTTTTAGGCGATCGCTCACTACATATTCTAAATCCGATTGCAACTCAACCATGCGCGAGCAAACCTCCAACGGGAGCAACTAACGTCTGAGCTAAAGTGAAGCAATGGCATCGCTAACTTTCACCATGAGTGTCATCGGATCGATCTGCGAAACAGTAAACCCGAACTTCTGATAAAACTGCTTCGCCTCTTCCGAAATAGCGTGTACGAGAATTGCCCGTATCCCTGCAATCTCAGCAGCTTGCAAAGTGCGAAGAATGGCATCCCGCAGCAAAGCGCGTCCGATGCCGCAGCCTTGCCAGTTGCGATCGACTGCAAGCCGTCCAATCAGCATAACAGGAATCGGATCGGGCATATTGCGCCCGACTTTACCCGTTGCAGCAGTTTGTGCTACTGCTCCATTTGCCAGACAATAGTACGCAATGACTGCTTGGCGATCGCACAAAACATAAGTCCGTGAAGCCCTCTCTGACTCATTGTTCAGAGCGCGGCGCTTGAGCCATTCATCTAACTGACTGTTGCCTGAATCAAAGGTCTCAATTTGATGTAACGAGTTCAGCCTTTCAGGCGGGCACAGTTGGCCTAAATCTCGATCTAATCCCACGGAGATTTTGTTTTTAGTAATGCGTTTAGCTTCTGATTTGGCGTCGGCGGTGCATCCAGCAGCGCCAAAAATTGCTTAAATTTAAGTTCATCTAACCCAAAAAAACAGCGGTCTAGAAGAACATCTTGAGCTTTTTGGTAAGCTGATTCAAGCATGAACTCCGATCGGTTCTTTCCCTGTAATTGGGCCGCGCGATCGATGAGAGCGCGTTGATTCGCCTTAGCTCGAATGTTGATTGTCACATCGCGGGTCTGGCTGACTGATTCTTCAGATGCTGGCGGGTGCATAAAAGTTACCTCTAGCTAGACACAGTAGTAATTAGAGCTAGTAGCCCTAGCATATTTATATTCTATTTTTTTGTATACACAATGTCAACACATTTACAGGAATCTTCGATCGCGGATCTAGTTAACCGCGATGGAATCGTGAACTCACCCATTGTACGGGCAGCCCCCGCCGCCCCTGAGACAGGAGTTCTGGCCTAAGTCCTGATGTTGGCTTTCTAGGTGTGTTTTTGATAGTTGACACAAATTTTTTAAACTTGTGCTAACTCTTGACTACATACTTAAAACAGTGAAAATATGCTAAGACGCAAGCAACAAACGAACCAACCTATGAACTTTTCCCAGAAGTCAGGTGGCCAAAGTGCCACACCCCCAAAAACCAACTCAACACAGAATCTCCGCGCCGCAGGATTGCGGAAATTACTTTTTGCAGCCGGAATAGCCTCTGTGTGCGCTAGCTGTCAAAGTCCTCAAGCACCCACCGCCACAACTCCCGGAGCCAGTCCCGGAACCAGTCCCGCAGCCACTCCCGCAGTCAGCAGCCCCGGAGACCCAAATACTGTCAAAATTGTCTCCATGCTCCCGATGACAGGCAGCGCCTTGGGTCAAGCTCAAACAATGGTCAACGGCATCCAACAAGCACTGGCCGAAACCGACTCCAAAGCTTGCGACGGCAAAATCCAAATCCAATACGAAGTTTACGATGACGCCACCGCCGCCGCCGGCAAATGGGACCCGGCCCAAGTAACGTCCAACTCTAACAAAGCCGTCGCTGACGGTTCGGTAGTTGCCGTCATCGGTCACTATAACTCCGGGGCCGCCAAACTTTCCATTCCCGTGCTCAACCAAGCTAACATCGTCATGATCAGTCCGGCCAACACTTATCCGGGACTGACTAAACCAGGACAAGGCGAAGCCAAAGAACCCAACGTTTATTATCCCGCAGGCACTCGCAATTTCAGCCGCGTTGTCCCCGCTGACGACCTTCAAGGAGCTGTAGCTGGCAACTGGGCGAAATCTTTGGGCGTGCAAAAAGTCTACATTCTCGACGACCAAGAACTCTACGGCAAAGGCATCGCTGATGTTTTTGAAGCAACTGCTAAAAAGTTGGGAATTCAAGTCCTCGGAAGAGAGGGAATTGATATTAAAGCTAGCGACTACAAGGCGTTAATGAATAAGATCAAAGCTTTAAATCCAGACCTGATTTACTTTGGAGGGACTACTCAAAGCAATGCCGGACAAATAATTAAAGATATGAGAAATGTCGGAATGACGCCTGATGCAGTTAAATTCATGGGCCCGGACGGTATCAAAGAGCAAGCTTTAATTGACGCGGCAGGCAAAGATGCCGAAGCAGTTTACGCTACTTTTGGCGGCTTGCCTCCTCAAGTATTGACTGGTACCGGTGCGAAGTGGTACGAAAGTTACAAGGCAAAATATAATTCTGAACCGGAAACTTATACAGCTTACGCCTATGAAGCTGCTAAAGTTGCGATCGGCGCAATTAATAAAGTTTGCAAAAATGACCGCGGTGCTATCCGCGAAGCTGTCATGGCAACTAAAGATTTTAACGGGGTACTCGGGACTTGGAGTTTTGACCCCAACGGCGACACGAGCTTGACTACAATGTCAGGAAATGTTGTTAAAGGCGGCAAGTGGGAGTTCGTGAACGCGCTCAAGCCGGAATAATTAGTTATTAGTCATTTGTCGGCGGTAATTAGTAGCAATGCGCACCTTACCCAATCACTTTAGTAGGGTGTGCTTCGGCGCACCTTAACCAATCACTTTAGTAGGGTGCTCTTCGGCGCACCTTACGAATTACCAATCACCCCAAAATTATGAAAAAATGGCAGAGTATTTTTCTATATCTAGCTGTAGCTTATATAATTTTGTTGTTAGGGCCAATTGCCGGATTTGACTTGCCCAAAATCCTTGGGGAAATAGCCAGCAATCCTGAAGTTTTTATCCAACAATTATTAGTTGGTCTTGTCAACGGCGCGCTGATTGCAATTATTGCTTTGGGTTACACTATGGTTTATGGCATTATTGAGTTAATCAATTTTGCTCACGGCGATTTGTATATGTTGGGCGCTTTTGCTTCGCTAACTGTGTTCGGGGCTTTTGGCATTCAAGATGGCGCACCTTTAGGTATTGCTATACCGGTGATGTTAGTCGCTTTAATTGTATGTTCGGTGTTTTGTGCGGGACTGAATATTGTTGTGGAAAAGTACGCTTATCGGCCTTTGCGAAATGCTCCCCGTTTGGCTCCTTTAATTTCGGCAATTGGAGTTTCTTTTATTTTCCAAAATATGGGGCTGTTTTGGGGAGGATTGAAAGCTTTTATTCCGGTGATGGGTTCTAATTCTGCTGCTCCGAAAAGCTTTCCCGATTTGTTGCCGCGAGTTGATATTCTCAAAGCTTTGGGAATTCAAACGAGTATTGTATTTACTACCAAGGATTTAATTGTGTTGGTGGTGGCGGTTGTATTGATGGTTTTGCTTCATGTTTTTGTGCAGTACACTCGTCTGGGAAAGGCGATGCGGGCAACTGCTCAAAGCCGCGATGCTGCTAAAATTATGGGCATTAATGTGGATCAGATTATTGCTCTGACTTTTTTGATTGGGGGAGCTTTGGCGGGTTCGGCTGGGATTCTGGTTGGTCTGTACAACAATACTATTGTTTTTACGATGGGGTTTACGGCGGGTTTGAGGGCTTTTACGGCGGCGGTTTTGGGGGGAATTGGCAATATTGTGGGGGCGATGTTAGGAGGGGTTTTGATTGGGTTGCTGTCGTCTTTGAGCGATCAGTATTTGTCGAGCCGCTGGACTAATGCTTGGGTGTTTGGGGTTTTGGTGGTGATTTTGGCTTTTCGGCCAGGCGGTTTGTTGGGTGAGAATGTTCAGGAGAAGGTTTAAAGGTGCTGGGTTGAAAAAATGGCAAAAGACATTTATCATTATCAAGTAAGGACTGCTTTAGAAAAGGATGGGTGGATAATTACAGACGATCCTTTCCCTCTCAGACTTTCCTTGCGCGGTGTGTTGATAGACTTAGGAGCTAAAAAGTTACTGGCTGCTGAACGAAAGGGACAAACAATTGCCGTTGAAATCAAAAGCTTTGTAGGCAAATCTCCAGTAAAAGATTTAGAAAATGCTTTAGGTCAGTATACTTTGTATTTGACAATGCTATCTAGATTAGACCCAGAGCGCACGCTATATCTAGCAATTGTTGAGGAAATTTATTCTACTTTTTTTGCGGAGGAAATCGTGCAAGTTGTTCTCGAAGATAGGGCAATAAAACTCATTGTTGTAGATCCAGTTAAGGAGGTTATTACAAAGTGGATAAACTAGACGAGTACCGGGACTTAATCTATAAAATATTGTCTTACTATGCCAATTTGCCGTACAGATACGGCGAAATTAGCAGCTATGTGATTGTCAGCCAAGACCGCAATCATTTTCTGTTGATGCACGAAGGTTGGCAAGACCGCAAACGCATTCATGGTGCGGTAGTTCACGTTGAAATCCGCAACGGCAAACTCTGGATTCATTATGACGGTATTGAAGACGGTATTACCGATGAATTACTCGAGGGTGGCGTCCCGGAAAATTGCATTGTTTTAGCGTTTCATTCGCCTGAAGTACGCAAGCATACCGGATTTGCCATAGCCTGAAAAATCCCTTTGCAAAATATTGAGTTAACCTGCGCTATCAAATTAAATATTCCCTGGTTTGAGCCAGCCAAAAACTTCGCCTAAAGTCAACTGCATTTCCGGCATAAAATTGGGCATCGGAAGTATATCTGTTGGTTCTTGCAAGGAAATCGGCTGCTGCCTTGCGGGGTAGGCTAAAATGTTTTTTTCATCGGGATCGAGCAACCAACCCATCTGACAACCGGCCTTCAAACAGTGCAAAATATTGTTTGTGACTTTGGTTTGGCTTTGGGCTGGGGATAATATTTCTATTGTCCAGTCTGGGCGATCGTTAAATGTATTGGCAATTTCGCCGTCAGCGTCTAGGGGAATGCGATTCCAAACAAAAATCGCGACATCGGGAACAATAGAACGTCCGCCAAAGGTGCAGCGAAGTTCTGGTAGGGCTAGGCAATTTGCGGTTTCTGTGCGATGTCGTTGGCGACTGTTACGAGTCTGCCTTGTAGTTGGCTGTGTTTTCCTTGCGGCATAGCTTTTTGTACGATCGCACCTTTGATATATTCGCTAGCGGGTATGGTTTCTGGGAGTTGCAAAAACTCGTCGAGGCTGATAGTTTTTTCAGGTGCTTGTACCATATAGCGATCGCCAGTTTGAAGCGTGTTGCGGTAACAGTTCCAGTATATTTGAAGTTTCGTCACTTTTGGTGCAATAATCGAACTCAAAAGACTCTAAACTGTAGCTAGCCCGATCGGCAGTTTCCAGAGCCAGCGGTCGATCGAGTTGCTTGAGGTGAGGCAGAAGTTGGCACTACCCGCGTCAGTCGCATCTATAACTGCGATTCCTAGCATTTTTTCATCTAACTACTGACTGCTGACTAATAACTAATGACTAATGACTAATAACTTCTTCCTATGTCAAAAAAAATAATTAATGCGATCAAATCGAGCGGTATTTTAGGGGCGATCGGCTCTTTGACTGTTCTGTTATTCGGCGGTTGGAGCGGCACCGTGATCGGCTGGCTGATGGGTACGGCTGCCGGGTTTATGAGCTGTCAGAATCAGAAGGTTTACAGCCCGAAAATGGGTGCGACAATCGGCAGTTTAGCGGGAGTGGGATTGGGAGTTTGGCTGTTAGTTGCGAGTGTGGTAGAAGGGGTTTTGATTAGACCTTTGTCTGGTCAATCTGCTGTGGCTTTGCCGACGACGCTGCTGTACGGGATTTGCAGTTTGACGATCGCAATTTTGACAGCTACGTTAATGGGTGCTTTGCAGGGTTTGCAGGGGGAACGCCAGCGGCTGGCAACTCTGGTGACATTAGCTTTTATTCTAATTCTGTTTCCGTTTATCGACATTCAGGCTCAGACTGGCTGGATTGCTACTGTAGTACAGATTCAAATCTTTATTATGTTAGCGCTGGGTTTGAATATTACTGTGGGTTTTGCGGGTTTGTTGGATTTGGGATATGCGGCGTTTTTTGCGATCGGCGCTTACACGACGGCTTTGCTATCTTCTGGGCAGTTAAATATTGCTTGGAACTTTTGGGTGGTACTGCCGATCGCCGCGGGTGTAGCTGCGATCGCGGGCGTAATCCTCGGTATTCCGACACTGCGGCTCAGGGGCGATTATTTGGCGATTGTTACCCTCGGTTTTGGCGAAATTATCCCGGTTGTCTTTAGGAATTTAACCGCGATTCGGATCGACGAACCAGTATCGAAGATTGTGGCGGCTGTTTTGGGTAAACCCGAGTTGGTGCTGTGTCTGGTTGGGTGCGATCGACCTTTTAACCTCACCGGCGGCGAAGCGGGAATAAACCCGATCGGGCGTCCATCTCTCCCCATCGTCGGCACTTTCAGCACCGGCAACTACTTTCCCTGGTACTACCTAATTTTACTGCTAGTTGTCTTCGCTTACTTCATGATTTCGCGGCTGCGAGATTCCCGCTTGGGGAGGGCGTGGAATGCCATGCGCGAAGATGAATTAGCGGCTAGTGCGATGGGGATTAACCTGGTCAAAACCAAACTTTCGGCTTTTGCGATGGGAGCGACGTTTTCGGGCTTTGCAGGCGCGTTTTACGCCGCCTATATCAGCGCAATTTTTCCCAGCGTTTTCGATTTCTCGGTGTCGGTAATCATCCTGTGTATGGTGATTTTAGGCGGTTTGGGCAACATGACCGGGGTGATTTTGGGCGCTATCATTATCATGTCTGCCGATCGGCTTTATCTGCCACAATTAGCGCAAGTCCTCAAGGGTTTTCTGAATACTTTTGTAATCCCCAGGATTGCAAGTCCCCAGTTACAAGACTTTCTGGCAACCAGTTTAGACCCGATTCAAATGCGCTTATTTCTATTCGGCCTAACTCTTGTTGTCATGATGATCGTGCGGCCGGAGGGGCTGATTCCTGATAAGATCCACCAAGCTGAACTGCATTCTGATGGTGAAGCGAGCAATGAGTCTTTAGCAGATGCGAGAAGTCAATAAGTAGGTAAGGACAAAAAAACATAGTATTTTGTAGGCGGGTTTAGCTAATAATCTAGGATACAAGGGAGTGTATGAGTGTCAAACTCCCATCCCCATCTAATGTTTATTGGTAACCAACTACTTACTAAGGGTGCAAGATTAGCCATGAAAAATGTAACTGGTACTGCTTTTATCGTTGCGGAATTTAGAGCAGAAGAGAATGAAGAGGTAATTCCTCTTTACACTGATAATGTAGTAAAAATCTGGTTGAATGAGGAAACAAAAAAAATAGCTAGCCACATAGCTCAAAACTCTCCCGCCGCTAAAGAAATGGTTAAGTTGCGGACTAAATATTTTGATGATGTTGTGTCAAATCTAATTTTAGGAGGTTGCAAGCAAGTAGTTATTTTAGGTTCGGGTTTGGATACTCGCGCTGCTAGAATTAATGGAGAAAAAGTCACTTATTTTGAAATAGACGACCAGGCGACTCTTCAATTAAAAGAAGAAACTCTCAAAGCTAACAAAGTTACTGCCAATGTTCGCTACCTTCCCGGCGATTACGTAAAAGACGGTTTAACCTCCTTGCTGAAACAGAGTGAATTTGATTTCGCTCGACAGACATATTTTTTGTGGGAAGGCAACACTACCTTGCTTGGCAAAAAAGATGTAATATTTGTGTTAGAACAAATTCGCGACAATGTTCATAACTTCCGATTGTCCTTTGATTATATGTCGGAAAAGGTGATTTTGAGAACGACAGGCTACCAAGATATCAATGATTACATAGATAAATATGAAAGTATGTATGCCCCGTGGATTACTGGGTTTGAAAAGATTGCAACTTTGGCTGACGAACTCAATCTCAAAGTTATTGAAAACTTTTCGACCGCCGATTTACACGCACAATATCGCCCTGGTCGTTCGCTAGAATCTAATCTTTTTAAGTTTTATTTTGTTTGTACGTTACAGAATTGAGTCGGGTGCGTCAGCCCCGATATTTGACTTAACTGAGACAATTGGCTGCTGGCGCACCGCAGATCGCAGACGATCGCACTTTGTGTGTACGCTAGAAAATGTAGTAAGTAGTTGGACAAAAGTAAATAGGACTGTATTAACTTTTGTTGCCGAAAGGCACCGAGGCGATCGCTTCGGTGCGTGTCAACTGAAGGAAGTCGTGGCTCAGCTCCTTTAAGAACAAATTGCCACGCCCGATTGAGCCGACTTTTCCTACGACGCAGGACAAACTATCGCGATCAAGACGTTCTTACCTTTGCCACCCAACAAGAAGGTGCTGATGGTGTTAGGATTGCTCTTAGTTAGGCGTGTATCAATGCTGTACCCTAATGCCTCCAAAAGTATTTGCCAATGTCTCAGGTAAGCTAAACTAGGAATTAACCAGCTTGACCGTCACCGCAGCAGGATTAGCCATCCTCTGTATCGTCTGGCCAAGGTCGAATCACTCCAATTATTCAAAGCTATGACTTTAGCGACAAAACAAATCATTGAAAACAGCAATTATACCGAACAAATTAAGGGAGTTGGAGAACAATTTGCAGCGATACTACAATCGTTAGAAAAAGCATTCCCATCTCAAGATGCTCTGGCACCAGAGGAGGCTCTTAGAGAGCTGCTGTCAATCTACGAGCTTTATCTCCATATTGAATCAGAAACCAATTCTGGGGAAAGACTTAAAAGCTTAGAAGAACTTGAAAGTAGCGTCGAAGCATTTAAGATAAAGTACAAAAAAATTGCCACGAACGAAACTTTTGTTGCCCTAGAAAATGTACAAATTTGGGCTAAAATATCTAGAACGCTGATGTATGTCAAACATTCATTTACGCTTGCTGCATCTCTTGAAGACCACGAAGTAAAGCAACTAGCATTGTTTTACGTAGGACTCATCAATTTATTAGATATTGCAGAAAATTATCTAAGCTTCTTTACCAAAAAAGGTCGCGAATTAGCCAAAGATATAGCTCAGACACTAATCAGCTATCAAACATTTGAAGATTATGCCAAGAAAAAACCAGCAGATGAAATCACCAGCCCAGCTATAGGCATAAGAAATGCAGCCAAAGCAATTTTGTGGGAAATTGATAGGCACGATCGCAAAAGTTTCTCATATAAAGCACTCTATGAAGAAGCTAACAATGCAATAAAAACAGATGATAAAAAAGAACTCCTTAAAACTTTGCATTCCTGGCGTGAAGAGTACATTAGTGACCTGGAAAAGCTATCGGACAAGTAGCAACCTAATTCATGAGTACGTTAATTTTTTTAGATACGGGTGTCCTCGGAAAACTCATACATCCCGATGTTGACCAAAGCAAAAATAGGTTGGCTCAAAACGCTGAAAGCGAAGTTAAGGAATCGATTCTAGAAGCAATTGAATGTAATGGCTGGTTAACGACGCTAATAAATGAAGGATATCCTGTAGCTATATCCGAAATCGCAAACTATGAACAAAGGCGCGAGCATCTCAGACGAATCAGCGATCGCAAATCAGGACCAGAACACAAACAAAAAGCTATTAAAGCTATTCAAAGGCTAGATACGCTAATCACAAAAAAAGGGGTTGCATCTTTTCCAGTTACTTGCGAAGAGGGCAACGTAATGCAAGAAGCGGCTGAGCTATGGGCTTTTGCACGCAATAATTCTTATGAACCCCAAGATGCAGATTTAATTATAGCCGCTCAAGCCATCATTATTAAGAGAATAGGAATAGATGTAATCATTGCAACAACTGATACCGAAGACTTTAACCGATTGCTAAGACAGCACCACATTGAAGCTAGACGCTGGAGAGATATTATACCACATCCGCCTTAGCATAATACCTGACGCCAGTGAAAAACTTCCAGTGTCATTTTATTTTCCACGGTTTTTGTCCTGAAACTCAAGGGGCAATTCTCTAACCACTAAACTAATATTAGGAAACACAACCATAATGTCACTATTAGAAGCAAAGCAACTTACAATGCGATTCGGGGGTTTGACCGCGGTAAATCAGGTTAGCTTAACTTTGGAAAAAGGAGCGATAGCTAGTTTGATAGGCCCCAACGGTGCCGGAAAAACCACATTTTTTAATATGCTTACGGGCATCTATAAACCGAGTGGGGGGCAGTTGGTACTTGAAAATAAAAATATTACCGGTTTACCGCCGGATCGTCTGACAACTTTCGGCATTGCTAGAACTTTTCAAAATATCCGCTTGTTTAACAACATGACTGTGCTGGATAATGTTTTAGTAGGTAGACACTGCCGATTAAAAACTGGTTTGTTGGGTGCAATCCTCCGGACTCCGGCTGTGATTTTGGAGGAACGGGAAGCTCAGAAAAAAGCCTTGAGTATGCTTGATTTTGTCGGTTTAGGTGCTTCTAAAGCGCCGGAGTTGGCAAAAAACCTTTCCTACGGGGACCAGCGGAGATTGGAAATTGCGAGGGCTTTGGCTTCCGATCCGAAAGTGTTGCTTTTGGACGAACCGACTGCGGGGATGAACCCGAACGAAACGGCTGATTTAACTCGCTTTATTTACCGGATTCGCGATGAGTTGGATTTGAGTATTTTGCTGATTGAACATGATATGAAGGTGGTGATGGGAATTAGCGATCGCGTTAGTGTTATGGAGTACGGTACTAAAATTGCTGAGGGCACTCCGGCACAAGTTCGCGCAGATCCTCGGGTGATTGAGGCATATTTGGGAAAAGAAGAAGATGGCAATGGTTAATGGGTATTGTGTGCCGACAGATAAGTGAGGTGCTCCGCGCGATCCTAGGAAGAAGTGATATAATGTCCGGCAAATTAACCGCAATAAAAGTAGGGGCGGATTTCACCAACAATCTGTAATTCAAATTGATAATATTTATCAACCTGCCCCGGGCGACAGAATTTTATAACGAGCAATTTAACCGAAACTAGAGGAGGTGCGCAAGGCGCACCCTACGGCTTGATGTTGGGGGTTGTTCCTAAACTGATAATTTGACTTGAGACAATTTATTATTGAGTTTTCGCCTACTGACAAACAATCCTAAAAATATTGCAGTACCTAATAATGTGCTCGGTTCGGGAACTGCTTCTGCCTCTGCTATATTGTTGTTAACTTCTACTAACCTTAACTTAGTGTCGCTGTCGAATGTTCGCGAATACACCCCAGAAGTATACAGGAGGCTTTTTGCTCTACTTCCTTCAGGCATAAAATTCAAATTAATTGCTGTGGGATTAAAGCTGTTGCTGCCGGACAAATCCCAATAAAGACCTCTAGAAGAGTCTAAACCGCTGGCAATTTCCCAAGAGTCTAACAGCATATTAGTATCACTGTCAATCAACCCGAAAGATATACTGACACTCGCGCTGGCGCGTTCGGATTGGCGGTTGTCAACTGATGTTAAAAGATCTAAAACTATGTGGGAAATGAAGGAAAAAGTTTCTGCGGCACGAATGTTGAAGTCGCCGAGCATTATTGCTTGACTTTGGGCTAAACCGGAATAGTTATTGCCGTCACCTTGGACTTTACTTTGCGAGAGATTTGCTGCCAGCCATACGTGAGCCTTAGATATAACAACTGCCTCAGCGTTCGCTTGGCTAATAACTGAACCGCTGTTAGCTGTTGTCTGAGTGTAAGTGTTAGTAAATGTACCATTCCCATTCGGTCTGTGACTGAAGTTGTCAATGGTTACTTCTACTGCTGAACCGGCGATTATTGCAGCACTGCTAGGGCCAATGCCTACAGTCAAGCCGCTTACTAAAGGAGTTGCTAATAGAAATACGATCGCTCCGGTACTGTACTTTAATTTCATGATAATTTTCCTTAAATTACAACAAATTTAAGTGCTGTTATTGGTAATTTGTAGCGGTGGGTTTCGCTTACGTACTAATAATACCTTTTTAGTTAGAGATTTTTGTAAAACTATTGTAAAGAAATCTTGGGCTTAATTAAAAGTTTAAAGTAGGCCGCAACAACTGCTAAAAATACATGGTATTATGGGAGCTACTGCTAGTGTTTCTTTAAGGAAAATTACTGCCTAGTATATTCTAAAAAAGGTTAAATTTAAATAAATGCAATAAAAATTTATAATTACTCGGGATAATATAATAAAGGACAAAGCAGAAAGAGTAATTATGTTGGAAATTAAAGACATTCACACCTACTACGGAAATATCCACGCTCTCAAAGGAGTATCGCTAACAGTCTCGCAGGGAGAAGTTGTGACATTAATCGGCAGCAACGGGGCGGGGAAAACTACAACTCTCCGCACGATTCAAGGACTGCTGCGCCCGCGAATCGGCACTGTATTATTTGAGGGAAAGCCTTTAGAAGCACTATCTACAGAGGCGATCGTCCGTTTGGGGATTTCTCAAAGTCCCGAAGGGAGGCTAATTTTTCCGCGAATGACGGTGCAAGAAAACCTGGAAATGGGTGCTTATCTCCGCAACGATACTCTCGGTATCAAGTCAGATATGGAAAAAGCATTAAATTTATTTCCCCGTTTGCGAGAAAGAATTAGTCAAAAAGGGGGAACTCTCAGCGGCGGCGAACAGCAAATGTTGGCGATCGCCCGGGCTTTGATGTCGCGCCCCCGCTTGTTATTATTGGACGAGCCTAGTATGGGATTGGCACCGATGTTAGTCAGTCAAATTTTTGCGATCGTCCGCGATATTAATGCTGAAGGAACAACTATTTTACTGGTGGAACAAAACGCCCGCATGGCTTTAAGTGTAGCCCACCGCGGCTATGTCATCCAAACCGGTCAGGTTGTAGTCGCCGGTACTGCTAGCGATTTGCAGTCAAATGAAACTGTTCGCAAAGCGTATTTAGGTGAAAGTTAAATAGCTATCATCGTAATGGGTAATCCTGTATTATATCATCTCCCGTTATACAACCATAATTCTGTTCGTATTAAGGACTTTAGTGCTTATTAATTCATACATAGAGAGGACTAAGCTGTTGCGGCATTTAAATTGTATGTCAAAAAAAATCAAAGTTTTGTGGGGTGGGCGTCCCGCCCGCTCTGAATATACAATTTAAATGCGCGACAGCTTAATACCAAATCCTGGGAAAGCTACCCCTTTTATCATTCGGCGGTTGAAACCGCTGCATAGAGTCAAACTTTCGTCCACTCCAAGGGGACTAAGAGATAAAGGGGGTATTTAAGGCGGATTTGGTATCATAAAACTTCATTAAGTTTGTAAGCATCAATAAACAATAGTAGTATCATATAGTCAGGAAAGTTAAACAAGAAAATGTTGCGCTCCTTGAAAAATAGAGGTACTAAATGCAACTAGCAGAGAGGCATATCATTAAATCTACGGAATACCGTTTCGCCCAGATTGATGAATTAGCTTTTAAATCCAAGAATCTCTACAATGCTGCTAACTACGTCATTCGTCAGAGTTTTGTTTATGGATGGAGTTACATCAATTACAACGAAATGAACCGTTTGATGAAGTCTCATCAAGCATACAAGGCTTTGCCAGCTAAAGTCAGTCAGCAAATCTTAATGATACTAGATAAAAATTGGAAATCTTTTTTTGAAGCGGTTAAAGCTTACAAAGTTGATGACTCTAAATTCACGGGTCGTCCCAAACTGCCCAAGTACAAGGATAAGGTCAAAGGGCGAAACATTCTCGTCTACACAATACAAGCAATTAGTAGCAAACTGTTGAAAAAAGGAATTATTAAGCTTTCGGGTACTAATCTCTCAATCAAAACCAAAGTAAATCCCGATCGAGTTTGTCAAGTTAGGTTGGTTCCCAAATGCGATTCTTATGTGATCGAGGTAATTTATGACAAGTCGGAGTCCACCGTCAGCGATGATAAATTCGTAGCTAGTATTGATTTAGGACTGGATAACTTAGTGGCGTTAACTTCAAATCAGCCGGGTTTTACCCCGCTCCTGATTAACGGGCGACCATTAAAATCAATCAATCAGTTCTACAACAAACGTAAAGCACGACTACAAACTCAATTGAAAGGGAGTCGCAAGAGTTCACCCCGCATTCAACGGTTAACTCGCTGTCGCCACCAAAAAATTGATAATTACTTGCATCATACCAGTCGCCTGATTGTTGACATTTTAATCGCCAAACAAATTGGGACGTTGGTAATTGGCAAGAATGTACAATGGAAAACAGAGATTGATTTGGGAAAGCAAACTAATCAGAACTTTGTCAGTATTCCTCATACTCGATTAATTGAGATGTTGCAATACAAAGCTCGATTCGTGGGGATTAAGGTCGTCATGCAAGAAGAATCTTATACATCCCGGTCTAATTTTCTCGATTTAGATCCAATCCCTGTCTATGGAAAGACAGATAAGGATATTGTATTTAGCGGCAGGCGGATCAAAAGAGGTTTGTACAAGACATCAGTCGGTCAATTAATTAACTCCGATGTTAACGCTTCTTATAACATTTTGAGAAAAGCAATCCCAAATGCGTTTAGCAATGGGATAGGGAGCTGCGTAGTTCAGCCGAGGCAGGTCAATCCGCTTAAAGTGAAAGTGAAGGGGGAGGGGCTTAATGCCTCCCATGTCATGTCATAAATGACTATACTTTTACTAGCTATAAAGTCCTCACTACAAACACTCGCTAATGACGGGCAAACCGGACATCATATTATATCGAGTGCGGTTAATTAAGCATCCTGGTTGCGGTTGGGGCGGGTTTACTTGGCTTTCTGACTTGTATTAGAGATTTTGGTGAACCCGCCCCAGAGCGGATTTATGTTTATATTCCCAATTACTAATTACCAATTATCCCAGTTGCGATCGCAACTTCCCCGTTTCCAATTCCGTCTCAAAAGCCGCCCGCACCTTTTCCCACTCCGCTTGGGCTTCCAACAGGCGATCGCGCGCCGTACTCACATCAAAAACCTGTTCCCCTCCAGACTCAACCGCCACGCGGCCCATATACTCCAACTCCTTGCAAACAGCAGAAAAAGACACGGCTCCTAAATTGGCGCTGCTCGACTTCAGCGTGTGAGAAGCCAGCTTCAAACTATCAGCATCGCCGAGAAAAATAGCCTCCTTAATGGTTTCTAAATGCTGTGGTGCGTCTAACAAATATATCTTAATCAGCTCCCCCAAAAAATCCGGATCTTCCTCATCGTCTAGCTCGCGGAGATTGTGCCAAACATGAAAATCAATCGGCGAATCTGCTCCCGGTTGAACAATGGAATATCCAGCAGCCTCACTGTCAAGTTTATCGGAAATATCTTGATTTTTGGGCTCAGTAACGGCATCCAATTTATCCCGATGCAGAGGTGAACACTTGCTCAAGGCGAGCGCCAACTCTTCCCTGCGCACGGGCTTAGTAATATAATCGTCCATACCTGCTTCCAGACACTTTTCGCGATCGCCCTGCATCGCATTAGCAGTCATCGCAATAATTCTCGGCTTCTTGTTAGCCGGCCATTCCTGACAAATGCGGCGCGTCGCTTCCAACCCGTCCATGTTCGGCATCTGCACATCCATCAGCACAACATCGTAAGATTGCCGCTTCAGGGCCTCCAAAACCTCCAACCCATTAGCCGCAATATCAGCCCGATATCCTATCCTGTCGAGCAAATGCGTAGCGACTTTTTGATTCACCACATTGTCCTCGGCCAGCAAAATCCGAATCTGAGTAGAATTAGCTGCATCAAGTCCTGCAGAATTGGTAGCAGCCTGCCTCAAAACAGCAGGCGTCCTCCGCACGCGGTGCTGTTCTTGAGAATTTTCAAAATACTTCAATCCCGAAGTCAAAGTCACCACATTTGAAACTTCTCCCCTGCCGCTTTTGCCGCTAACATATCCAAAAACTTGCAGCAACACATTATAAAACTGAGACTGTTTTAGAGGCTTAGTTAAAAAAGCAGAAAAATGTACTTCTGTAGTTTCAAGTTTTTTCCAAACTTCCGCCTTGCTTAAATAAGTAAACAGCACCAAAGGTAGCGCCATTTTGCGAGGGCTTTTAACTTTCATCACATTCGGATTTAGACCGCCGCCGCCAGACAAATTGCTCAGCTCAAATTTCCGAATCTCCACAGCCAAAGCCACACCGTCCATATCTGGTAGATTCATTGCCAAAATAGCTAAATCCAGCGCCGAGTTTTCTTTGATGATTTCCAAAGCCTCAGCACCCGAAGTTACAGCCACGGGTATCATGCCCCAAGACTCTGCCTGCCGGATCAAAACTTGCCGATTAATGCTATGATGCTCGACAATTAACAAGCGCTTACCAGCGGCAAATTCCGGCCTTTTTTCCTCAGCCCGGATGTCATTAGCTTCAGCAATCACCGTGAAATAAAAAATCGAACCCGAACCCGATATCGACGGCGGAGTAAATTCCGCAGGCCACCTTCCAGCGATACTTGGTTTGATCGCAGAAACTGCCGTTTGAGACTTAGAACTTCCCGGAGAAACCTGGCTGACAACCCACATTCTACCCCCCATCATATCGCTCAAACGCTGGCTGATAGCCAGCCCCAAACCCGTCCCGCCGTAATGTCGCGTTGTCGAAGCATCCACCTGCGAAAAAGCTTTAAACAGGCGATCGATCCGGTCTGGCGGAATGCCAATTCCCGTATCGTGGACAGCAAATTGAATCTCGTATTGTCTGCTACGTGCCAACTGTCCCTGGTTAATTGCTAGCCGTTGCGGGTCGAGAATATTGATTGTTTCCGGCAAACTCTTAGCAGCTACCGGCTCAATTTTCTTAGCCGTACAGCAGACGACAATTTCTCCCGACTCTGTAAACTTAACGGCATTGCCCAGCAGATTTACCAAGATTTGGCGCAGCCTAGTGACATCTCCTAAAATGTTTTTCGGAACAGAAGAGTCAATAAAGTAAGCCAGCTCTAAACCTTTTTCTGATGCTCTCGGAGCCAGCAATTCCAGAGATTCTTCTATACAGTTTTGCAGCTCGAAGGGGCAGCGTTCCAAATCCAGTTTTCCCGATTCAATCTTAGAAAAGTCGAGGATATCGTTAATAATAGTCAGCAAAGCATCGCCGCTGGTGCGAATTGTCTCCACAAAATCCCGCTGTTCTGGAGTTAGATCCATATCCAGCAGCAAGCCCGTCATCCCGATTACCGCATTCATGGGAGTGCGGATTTCGTGACTCATAGTCGCTAAAAATTCGCTCTTAGCTCTGTTAGCAACTTCCGCCGCTTGTCGCGCTTGATCCAAAGCTTCATTTTGCTCGGCTAACTGTCGCTGTCGCTCAACTTCCGTTTCTAAAAGTTGTGCTTGAGCTAACGTAATTCCGACTTGAGCGGCAACATCTTCTAACAGTTCAATTTCGTCTGGAGTCCACTGGCGAGTTGCATCGCACTGGTGCAAAGTAATAATTCCATTCGGTTTTCCTTGATAGGAAGTGCGAACCGCCAACATAGATTTTAATCCGATGCGGCGGCACATCGGCCCCGAAGATTCGAGCAAAGGATCGGCAAACACATCGGGAGATGCCAGGGCTATATCTTCAGCGAGGAGTTTTTCTGTGTAGGGGTTATAAGTGACAGAAAGTTCTAAATCTAAAGCCGATTCGTGACCTGGTTCTAAGTATTCCGCGACGCAAGGAAGGTGGGGATAAGGTTGGGAAAGATAGGTGTGAATTGTACAGCGATTGACGCCAAATACGCGACCGATTTGGGTGGCGGTCGTCTGAAAAATTTCTTGAGTATCTAAGGTCGATCGTACTTTTTGAGTAATTTGTTTGAGCAGTAAAACGCGCTGGTACTGACGTTGTAAAGTTCGCTCTCGCTCTTCGCGGGCAATTTCCGCGCCGATGTAATTGCCCATCAACTTTAAAATTTCAAAATTCAGGGGTTTCAAAGGAGATTTAGGGGTGCGGGAACTAAAGCTCAAAGTGCCAAAAACTCGCCCTTGCACCATTACCCTCGTCCCCACAAAAGCCTCCAACTTGCGCACGCTGTAAGCGGGGTGGTTGCGCCACTCAGTAGTGCCTGCTGATTCGATAGAAATAGGTTCGCTCGATCGCAAAACCTCTCGCTCGAAGGTTCTGCTCAAAGAAAAACCGTCTCCTTTAGCAAATCCAAAGGGAAAATCTTCCGGTACATAAGCCGCGATCACTTCGTAGCGATCGCCCAAAACCCTGCCCAACAGCCCGATATCCATCCCAAACTGACTGCAGCCCATTGCCAGCAACCGGAGCGTTCGATCGTCAAAAGAGCCTTCCGAGCTCACCATTACCTCGTATAGCGATCGAATTGCCCGCTCGCTTTCCCGCAGTTTCTCAACCCCTTCGACGCGGTTGCAGACATCGTGCAAAGTCCCTAAAATTCCCGTTGTTTTGCCTTGGGAATTACGCTGGACTTGGGCATATATTTCAACAGAAATAAAGTTATCATTACTGTGAATTCCCCAGGAGTTTTTTCCCGACCCCGACTTGTACTTAAATCGCAGTTCTCGCCGTTCAAATTCCGACTTCCCCGACAGCAAAGACTCCAATAAACTTGCACATTGCGCGCGCTCATCTGGATGCACCCAATCTAAAAAATTAGTTGCCAAACTTTCGGAAACCGAAAAATTCGTAATTTCCGTCCAAGCGCGGTTGAGAAATGTCCAAACCCCCGCCGCATCTATCTGGAAAATTACTGTTCCTTTCAAAGAGTCAAATAGTTGGAATTGAGCCCGATCGTGAGCCGGGTTTTTGAGTTCTAACTGCTTGTTTGGAGTAATATCTGTATGAGTTCCTACTACCCGCAGCGGTTTGCCCGTGGGGCTGCGCAAAACTTGACCCCGGTTCAGCACCCAGAGAGTGCTGCCGTCTTTGCAGTACATCCGATATTCTGCTGCAAAATCCGCTGTCTTTTGGGCGAAGTGATCTTCTAAAGCGGCCTTTACGGAGTCTATATCATCTCGGTGGATGCGACTCCACCATTCGGATCGGCGATTCGAGATTTCCCCTTCTTCGTAGCCCAGCATTTCTTGCCACCGCGCCGAATAAAAAAACTCATCTGTTTCGAGATTCCAGTCCCAAATCCCCTGATTGTTGACTGCTGCGGGGATATGGGGGCGCTCCTCGAAACTGTGAGGAGAAATTTCAGCCGTGAGGTGGCTCGGAGCTCCCCTCCGCTGTATTTCTGCTGAAAGTCTTTTGTATTGAGCGTTGCTAGATTCTAGCTGGCGCTGCAAAGCGATCAAGCCAGAATGCAGAGATTTTGAATCCAGTGCTTGTAAAAGGATAGTTTTAGGATTGACAATCCCGATCGGCTGATTGCTTTCGTTGATGACTAATAAAGGCAACTGGCAGTAGTTTTTTTGCAGCAGGGCGACTGCTGCTTCCAGGGTAGAGTGCGATCGCACCAGCGGCGGCGAACTGCTGCAAATCGCTCCGGCTTTAATTTTGTTCGAGTCTCTTCCCAGGGCCTGCAACTGCACGATGTCCCGCGAACTTACCACCCCAACCAGTTTGTGAATGTTGGGATTTGGAAATTGGGAATTTTGAGCATGACCAGTCGAGTGTTGTTCGGGGGTTTCAGTGATTAATACATAGGTAACATTGTGTCTGAACATCAGTTGCGCCACATAGCGAACCGAACAAGTAGCAGGAGCGTGAATAATTCGCGAGGCTGCGATTTGAGGGATTTGATAAAGTTTAATTAAACTCGCGGGCAGCTCTAATTTCGGATGCAGAATTGGCAGGGGCGGAGGGAACGCCAAACCCGCCGCAGGTGGCGAAGCGCTGCTAATTGCTTTTTGTGTCGTCGAGTCCCCAATTCCCTGCAACACAAGCACCAAGCTTTGAGGGCTAATTAAACCGACAAGTTCTTCAGTGTCGCTGACGACGGGCAAATGGCCGATCTTATTTTTCTCCAGCAGATTTGCTAAGGCAAAAAAGTCGGGGATTTCCGATTCTCGGGCTACTGTTACGGTTCTGATCATGATTTGCTCGATGGCAAATCCGCTCAAAGCAGCGCCGATCGAATTCAGCTGTACGACATCTCGCGTTGTAAAAATCCCCAGCACTGTCTGGTAGGGAGCTTCTGAGCCGGAAAGACGCAGCCGGTTGCCTCCTGCGTGTACCGCACGCGGTACGCCGTTGTAGAAACCCGACTGTTGCCGCGATTGTGGGGAAGTCCCGTTCGTGGGATTTCCGAATTGAGAATTCCCGCGCGGTTCTACCACGAGGACGTAACTGGCTCCTGTGCTGCTCATCAGCTCGATCGCCTCTTCTACGGGCGTCTCAGGGGTGACAGTGAGGGGATTGCGGTTAATGACCTGACTGAGGGAGGGAATAAACATCAGGGGGCATAAAAGTGATATTTGTTGGAAAAACCCGATCGCCAGCAGCAGGTTGATTGAGAGGCTTTACCCGCGAGATTTCCAAGCGCCCTCAAAGTTTCTGTACGATTAGACTCACCCAGACTTCCAGCATCAAGGCAAAGAAAATTAATTCGGTGCCAAATCCTGATAATTGACGGGTTCTGACTTTCAGAACCAATGCTATCTGCCAGAGGGCGGACATGAAGGCTGGCGGGCAATTCCTCGCTTAGCATAACTGCTGCGGGTTTACGAGCAAGAATTTCTGCGATTGTCTAGACTGCACCCTACTTTCTCGCCCTCAACGGAACTCTCGCTCGGATTCTGTTTGAGGCAAGATACCTGCACGCTACCAATTTACCAGTGACAGGAGGGGAATCACAACATGACGATTTAGGTATTTCAACTGTGCAATTAGGGGTTCAAGGGTTCAAGGACTCGATGGCTCCAGGGCCAAACCGGCCGAAAATAAATAATTCCGATCATAACTAATTCTATCTTATGGCAATTATGACCCCGAGGATTTGAGCTTCAATTCTGGCGATCGAACTTGATGAGAATAGCGCTGTTCCCCGGCACCCCAAAACTCGCATTACCACCCTTGAGCGTTAAGCTATCAGCAACCTCATCCATTCTCCGAGAACTGAACTCCCGCACCGTGCCATTACCGGCTTTGAGCAGAGCCGAAATATCAGCATTAACCGTGTAAGATTTGGCTCTATCGTTGACAACCAGCAAGTAAACATTGTTGCTAGTATCGAGAGTTGCAACTGCCATTAAATCCGAACTGTTAGTGATAGGAAAAAAGGTAGTTTTCCCGCCCTGCAAAGCCCTAATTCCCATCCGCAAAGCATAGTAGCCCGCGCGCCGCTTGCCGGATGGCCCCAGCAAACCTACTGGCAGTCCCGGCTTTCCCCAGTCGTACAAACAGAATATGTGACTGCCGTAAATATAATTATCCCCCGGTTGGGAACCTCGAATCAAATTCTTAATCAAATTTAAAGCTAAAGATAAATCGTTATAGCTAATCTCGTAAGTTCCCCATTCTCCTACCCAAAGCTGCGAGTTAGCGCGGACAGTACCGTTCATCCAGCCGCGCACTTTGCGGGTGTAGTGAGAAATATCTGCATCGTAGTTGTGGACATTGACTGTATCGAAATAATTAGGAATTTCTTGCAAAGCACTAGCCGGCCAATTGCTGCCGCCTACAGTTTTCGGGCCGTGGATGCGGTAAGTGCGCGCAGGCAAATAAGTTTTGTAAACAAAGTCGATCGCATCTTTTGCCACCTTAACCAATTCAAAATAGTCAGCCCTAGTCCCGCCCCAACCCTGCTCGCGATTGTCCGGTTCGTTGTGAATTTCCCAATCATCAACGCGGTAATCATTGCGAACATTCAGCCAATAAACCGTAGCAAACACGTGTTCCCACCACTCGTTCCAATCTTCTTTGGCGCGAGGCGGATTCAGTTGCAGAGACCAACTCGGATTCCAGCCATTGTCAACATTCCGAATAGTCACAACCGGGCGAATATTTGCTTGTTTGAGACTATTAAAAATAGTTTTGGCATTGCCTTGCCAAACTGTGCCGGGTTCTCCCGACCACCAATAATCGCTACCCTCGGGAGGCTCGGTCATAATCTTATCCCAATGCGCCCAATTAATTATATTTGGATTTGTCTTAATTTCGTCAATAGACGGCCAGCCGTATTTACCATCATCATCTTCAGCTTCCCATCGAGACATACCGCCGTAAATGCGGTATGTATTTATTCCCAAATCTTGCAAATCTTTGATGTCGAAATTGATACTGCCCTCAACTGCACCGATGTAGCGAGTGCTAACACCCGCAGCCTTGCCAGAAATTTTAATTGTTTCGATGTTTTGAGCAAAAGTTGTCGTTCCGCTGAACAACCCTATGCCAATAGCCATTAAAACGCCGATTGTAAAATTACGAATTGTTGTTTTTGATAACACTGGGTTAATAACTAATAATAAACTGCCTAATACCTACTGACTAATTAACTTCAACCGACGCTGAAGTTCTCCCGCCGCCGTAGCAATTACGACCGCCAAAATCGGGTGCAGCGGCTCGCTGTGGCGAACTTCTGCATAAGTGAGCGCATGAATCCAAGTAAAATAGCCACAAACTAGCAACAGTGGCAAAAACTCCCGCCAGCGATGCCGCAAAACTATCATGCCCAAAGTAGCAAATACAGGCAAAATTCGCGACCATAAAATGCCGACAATCCGTTGCGGCGAAAAGAATGGCCGCATTGCCTCCACATTAAACATAGCGTGATAAGGCCAGTCAATTAGAGGGTTTCCCAACCATAAAAAAACTGCCTTTTGCAAACAATACCATAGATAGACAGCAGGCTCGCGGAGGATTGAAGCGATCGCCCGTTTGGTAAAATAGCGATCGCCCTCAATTGTAAAAGCATTGTGTCCCCCATTCCGATCCGGATTCAGTTCTTCCTGCCAAATCTGAACTATATGGCGTTTTGGCAGTTGTTCATAGGCCAAATGATAAAACTCGGGACTTCCTTGCCACAGCAGCGCCGTAGAAACGCTGTAAATCAAAAAAGTTTTGTGAGTTCGATAATTGTGGTAAGTCCAAGGTGCAGTAATGATGATAATTGCGCCCACATAAGCAATAAACAAAGCTATCTTGCGCTTAAAAGGCCATTGGCGCGGCATCAATAGTGGCACAAGTGCTGGAAGCAACATCGCACTCGGCCGACAAAGATTCGTAATTGCCAACAGCGCACCTGCTAATGAAAAATTTTGCCACTGCGGCTGTTCCAATGCCCGCAGCAGACCCAGCACTGTTAAAAGTATTAAAGGCGCGTATAAAATCTCTGTTTGCAGCAGCCTGACATGAAGAATGAGGGAGGGATGCAGCGCAATTAATCCAGCCGCTACTAAGGAACTTTGAGCGCCTGTAAAACGCCGTGCTAGGATAAAAGTTAGCGGTATGATTGTCGCCCCCAAAAAAGCTTGTACGTAGACTACAGATGCGGGAGAACGACCAAAAATTGCATAGCATCCAGCCACAAAAAATGGATAAATTGGTGTCCGGCTCGGCCTCTCAAAAAAATGACCCTTCAGCAGCCCGTATGCCAAACGCTCATAGCCCGGTTCATCGCCTCCGAGACGGGCGGGCGTATCGGGGAGAGTTTGGTTGGTGCGCCACGCCAAATAAAGGCGGAATGCCAGTCCCAGCAGCGTCAGACAAATCAGTGCCAAGACAATTATGCGGTCATTTCTTTGCTGCTGGGCTTCTGATATGTCTGGTGTCATAAAAACTGACTGCGAAAATTTGATTGGCTCGAACTCAATTTTTTAGCTTGGGAATGTCAAAAATTATAACGCGACTCATCTCACATGGCTTAGCCGCTTTAGTAAAACTTTTAAAATACATAAAAGCTGCGCACCATTTCTCAAAAGCCCCCGGATTTATACCTTCGCAGGCTGATTGACGGGAGTAATACCCCATCCGGGATTTATACCCCTTTATTATTTAGTCCGCTTGGAGTGGACTTCGTTTCTAGAGTAGTGGTTTCAACCGCCGAGTCCAATTGGCGATTTTTAATGCGGATTTGGTATGATTCTCCAATCTAGAATCTCAAATCGGCTGACTGTGGACTATGCCCATGTAGCAGGATTATATATTATTTGCCGCCCGAGGTAAACGGAGCCATCGCTAATCTAACTCGACTTGCGATCGAGTTTGTTAGCTGTTGTAATAAACAAGCATTAACTATACAAATTTGAAGAATTAATATATAAAGTAAAATAGCACGGCTAGCCGTCAAAAGTGAAGGTTCACCTCGCACCACCACAGTAAAAAATTTGTGTATTACAATTAACCCGATAAACTGCGTTAAATAGAGTTCATAGGAAATCTGAGCAATCCATGTCAAAGATCTAGTTATTAATCCAGATAAATTTATTAAATTCCTAGATATATTAAAGACAATTACAAATAAACCAAATCCAATGAAAGCATCATAAAAAGACAGTCCCACAGGTAAAACTACGCCGAGAAACTTTATTTCATTTAAAAAAATGAACGAACAGATAATACCCAATATTTCAAAAAATATTGCTAGGGCTATTGTGACTGGCTTAGTTAGGTAATTAATTAATAGAGTAGGATTACTTGCATAAACCTTTGCCATTGCCATTCCTAAACAAAACTCAAATAACCTTGAAATTGCTAAATAGCCTGGATAACCGAAATCGCCTATTATTGGTAAAAATACGTTAAAGCCTAACATTAAAACTAAAAATGTATAGGTGACTTTAATGAGAAAAGAAGTTAATATAAACTGTTTAAGAGATTTTTTTTGTAAAAACTTAAATAGCAAAAAGAAACACAAATAAAATTGAAGTAGTGGAAACATAAACCAAGAAAATGGTATTGCTTTATCGAGAATTATAAAACTTCTCCAAAATGACGACCAATCAAAAAAGCCAAAAAACAAATCTGACCTTAACCGAGGAATTATCCAAGATACAGCTAAAAGTATCCAGTAGGTAGGGTAGAGCCGGAAAATTTTTTTTCTCATAAAAATAATCCAGCTTTCATCAGGTTTTAAAATTCTTGAATAAGTCAGCCCAAAACCACTGAGAATGAAAAAAATATGAACTCCCTGATATCCAAGCATGAAAAATATATTCAGCAAATCAAAAACTATATTTCCTACACTATTAAATGGCAGGGGAAAAAACTTTGGCAGCGACGTGGCTTCACCCACTACTTTTATATACTCAAAAAAGTTGCTGTATCCAAAAAATGGAGGGAGGACATTGAAGTACCAATAATGAACCCCGATTACCCAGAAGGCAGCCAACCCTCTCATCATATCTAATTCTTGAAATCGACTATACTTCATAAAAAAAATCCGTTTAATTCAAACTTATAGCAACAGTCAGGAAAGTTACAATGTCAAGCCTAGGATGTACTCGATCGCTCCTAGGATTCGGGAATCATTCTAGTCTATATCATAAGCGTCAGCCCTGTCTAGCGTTGTGAAGAAGATCCTCAAACTTTTGAAATCTCGAAGGCTGCGATCGTCAAATCTTCTTCTTTTAACAGGTGATTACCAATAAATTAGGTTTATTGCCGATCGCCAGCCGATAGGATGAGGTAAAGCCGGTCGATCGCACCAATACGCTACGAGGGCAGTGCGCACCTACAAACTACGAGATTTGAAGCGTTTGAGGGACTTATAGACCAGGCTCGGCAGTCATGCCAGATAGGGCTGGTCATCAGCGCCAAGCCCATCGCTTTTGCCGCATAACCTCCGCGTGAACCATCGCTAAATTATTGCACGCGGAGGTTATGCGGCGATGTTTTTGCCCCACGGATTATATCTAATATCAGAGCATTCCAGCCGACGATCGCATCTTCAGACTGGCGAGTCGGGGCGCGGGCCGATTCCCTACGGGATAGCTTCGGTAGCGCGTACTTTCCGGTTGCAGTGGCGATCGCATCACAGTTTCTGGCAAGTTAGAACTAATAGTGCCTGTACCAGCGATCGAACTAACTGCCAGACAAACGAAAACTCAACCCGGATTCAATGACTTAGGCGACTTTAACTTCCTGGCGTTTATTAAAAATAGTGCTCAAGAGCTAGTTACGAAAATATTTTTAAGCCCAGCCTGTCAGCAGCCGAGTTTTCTTAAACACTTCTTAAGAAATACTATTAAAAAAATTCTTATTAAGGAAAACGGCAGACAACTAATATCATTTCCGGTTACACCGGAATGATGTTGACGGTTGACTGTTGACGGTTGACTGTTCACGGCGTCAACAGTCAACCGTCAACAGTGAACTCGAATTTACTATTCCGATGCTAACGGATTTGATATAAGTTGTGCCTCGAAACCATTATCAATAGCTTGTTGTAGAGATTCTTGAGATTCAAAAGACAATATTTTTGCCAAAGCTAGTTAATTTTTATTAGTAATAGGCTTGAGAATCTACTTCGTCTAGATTATTGGGACAAGAGAGTTAAACGTAACTACAGATACATCATGGTTCAAGTCTTGTGACTTGGAAGAAAATTCGAGCTAGTCAGAGAAAGAGCTGCTTTCGATAGATAGATCGAGATTACTGCGTCCTGTTGATATTGCTTGACCCCCACATAGTGCTTGTGAAAGCTAAAAAACGCTATAGGGGGAAACTTATAAATTAGATGCGTTTCAGAAATAACCGCTACCTCAGTATTCCCATCCCAAAATGATGACAGCCTAATCACAGGCGACGGTAGGGGTACAATTTTTACAGACACAGGTAAAGACATTATTAATCCCCCAGAAGCAGCAAGCAGCATCTTCGGTGGCGAAGGCAATAAAATCATCATCGACAGCCCCAGCGACGATACCATCTACGCCCAAGCAGGCAACGACATCATCAACGGCCCATTCGGCAACAACCGCATCGCAAGCAGGCAAAGGCAACCACCGCGTCATCACAGGTAGTGGCAACGATTTCGTCACCGCAGGCGACGGCAACAATCAAATGTATACCGGTCAAGGCGATGACAACATCAACGCAGGCGACGGCAATAACTTCATCAAGCCGGGAACTGGCAACGATGCCGTTTCCGTCGGCAATGGCATCGATCGAATCGTTGTCGAAGCTGGCGTTGGTTACGTTAGCATATTTGGATTTAATCCGATCGCAGATAAACTGCGCTTAGGTGGTAGCCTCGCGGGCCAATCCATCTCCTTTATCGCGCCCACAAAGGCAGCACTCTCATCAAAGCTGGAGATGACTTGTTGGCAACCATCAAAAGAGCCTGGGAACGAGGAATGAGTTAGTCATTAGTCATCAGTCATTAGCCAACAGCTTTGAGATTACACCCACTTCCCCACTACCACCCGAATAGTACCGTCTTCTAAAGTTTCTTCTTGTTCCACTGCAAATCCCTGCTCCGGCACTGTTGCCATCAAAGCATGATATCCGTAACGCTGAGTTAACTCCTTCAACCACTGCCGAGAATATCTGTAAGCTCGATCGTATGCTGAAATAATCGCTTCAAACTGCCCGTCTTTCTGCAGCTTGAAGCCCATATCGTTGCTGGCAGCTCCTAGATATTGGCGGCGTACAATTACCTCTGCTTTCTCGGGACGTACATCTCCTTGAAACCCATACAGAGGCTGACCTGTTTCGTGTACCTCAACCCGAGCGAATCCTACATCTGCCAGCGCTTTTACTAAGGCATCTCGATTCTTAATCTGCGTCTTAATTGAAGTAAAGTGTGACATAAAAACTAGAGTTTGTGATACTTTTGATATAATTATAATATATACAGGACTTGCGCAACAAATCCTGGGCTACTCTATATGTAGTAGTAAGGTGGGCATTGCTGTCCTGGGGTGCGATCGCGCTTTAAAAAACTTCAAGCTGAATTATTTTTCCATTAAAGGACGATTTTTAATTATCTTTTGTTGTAGTCTTTTACCCGATATCGTGCTTTCATGGCTGACTCACTCCAACGGTAATCTCAGCGACTTTGAACGGCTAATCGCAGAAACTGCCGATCGAGCCCAGGGAGATCGGTGGGGAGAAATTGACACAACAAAGCAGTTTCAACCCCTCATCAAACCACAACCGATAGCCCAGAGTAAGGCGATCTGCGGTAAGTTGAAATATAAACACAGATACCTAAAAAATATCTGCGTTGCTCGGCGCCCAGCTGCGATTAAAAATAGCTCTTCTGTAAAAATCAAACTAACGTGAAATTAAGACAATGTATTGAGGGCGCGATCGATCGATAAATCCCTCCTCTTCCAGCCTAGCCATCAGCCGCGTTACAGTAATTCGCGTAATCCCAAGTGCTTCGGAAATCTCCTGGTGAGTTAATCTCAAATCAATTAACAGTCCTTGTGCGACTTCGCGACCAAATTTTTGTCCCAACCAAATTAATAGTTGCAGCAGGCGTGAGCGCAGAGATTCGCTGCGAACTATGCAGAAAAATGCTTGATTTTGCCGAACGTGCGCCAAAATTTCATCTAAGGATCGATCGCACGAATTTGCAGGAATGTAGCTAATTTCTACATGAGTTTTGCACTCAATTTGATAAGGTTGGACGCCTGACAGCGGCTGACCCAGCACGTCCCCAACTCCCCAATATCCCAGCGTAATTGGTGTCCCCTGCTCGTTCCAAGTCACCGTTCGGACAGCTCCCCGTTCTATTCGCAGCAAGCCTTTAGAAGGCACGGGTACTAACTGACGGCAGGTGAAAGTCTGGTGTCTGAAACTAGCGTACAAGGCTGGAGTGTAGGTGGAAAGAGTCATAGGATTCACCGCTACTTTGAATACAATATGCAGTTTAAACTAATTGATAATTTATGTCAATTAGCTGATAGGCGATTGCAGATATTACCTTCCCCTTGGCAAGAGAGGGTTGTGAATTTTTGCAACAGTTGCGACGCGGGGAGTGCTAAGCCTGAAACCCTTTGCGCCTGCTGTAGGAGAGGTTTCTGAACTTCATAATATCCGTGTCCAGGTGGTAAAGAGTATAAGTTGCCCGATCGGGCGATCGACATTCCCCACTCCAATCACCTGCCACGGGGTTGCAGAGACCGTTGACAGCGACTCTTGAGAGTCAAGAGTTGGCAGATGGTTATCGATCGTACTTTCATGTAATTGATACTCAAAGGCAAAGCCCGATCGCCCGCCCCATAAAGATTGTAGGTTGACTCATGAATATAATGATAATTTTTATTAAAATTTTAGAGGCGCTACTGCGAACTTTTATGATAAGTATCACCGAATTTCGCGATCCCAGTAACTGTAATATAACTTAACCATCAGTTACATTTATTTACATAAAGCAACAAACGAAAAACAAATGACTTCACGCAACCCGATCGTTGACGACCAAGGCCTACTGAACAACTTCGCTCATGAGCCGAAGATGTATGTAGACAGTAAAGTCAACACCGGATTTACCAAGTATGCTGAGAAAGTTAACGGACGTTTTGCCATGATTGGCTTTGTTTCCTTGGTGGCGATCGAAGTTTTGACCGGACAAAACTCGATCAGCATGCTCAAAGACATTTTAGGCTAGGACATTGTCTTGGAATTACCTCAGACTGAGACAAAGAAAGCCGGTTGCTATGAAAAATCCTGCCTTCAGCGACACAGACTGGTACATTAACCGGATTTCAGATTCCCCAACACAATTTTTAAAACGATTTTATTAATTAGATAATTACGAATTTAGAACAACAATAAAGCCTCAGCAATTGCTGGCGCTTTATTCATTTATGTCATCAGCTTATTGATCAGCTCATCCACCTTACAAAGTCCAGGGCTAATAATTTGCTCTATCCTACGCAGTTCAGTTGCAGGATCCGGCACTTGAATAGTGGGAGATGTAGATGAAGAATGAGCCACAACACCTCGTTCTTCCCCAAACGTATTCATCGTGGCCAGCCAAACAGGCTCTAAATCATCTGTATCTATTCCTATGGGCAAAAGCAACGCTAGAAGATTAGCTTCTTTGATTCCATGATTCTGCTTAATGGCTCGCTTAAAACTCTCAATAGCTGAATCTATTTTTTTGTTAATTTTTATTTTTCCATCCGGCACTTTTTTACTTCCTTGGCTGGGAGTAAGTGTATGTGGTGGTACTTCCATCTCTAGACCGGAGAAGGCAAGCAGGCAGATTAAAGTACGGCAAGTCTTACCCTGACTATCCCAATGATTTTTAGCATTAAGGGCTACTTCCCAAACTCTATCCTCAAGATAAGCCTCAATTTCAGCATGAACTAAAACTCTGTAGGCAAGAGTGTGGGCAAACTGTCGCTCGGAATATGAACCTGTAGGGTTAATCTTAGGTAGAAATTGTCTTTTTAACCTATTTAACTCTTTGGTTAACATCCGAAATCTAACGGATTTTGGCATACCTATTAATAACTTACCTCAAACCGTTAAAAATAATACGGTTATCTACGAGTTCAGGTACATTAAAATCTACATCCAAAACCTTTAACAAAGCTTTGCCCCACAGTGAGAGACGAGTATAAGTTTCACGAATGCTAGTTGTTCTTTTATCAACAGCGTCTCTGAATTCGCTATTAGATGATGAACATAACTCTTTAAATGCATTTTCCACTTCAGCCCGATTATTCTCAGCAGCTTGTCTAATAACTGGGTCGGAAAAATAAAAGACCATTACATCTAAAATGGCTCGATTCAATTTTCTACGGTAAGCATTAGAACTGCTCAACCACACACGAAATATATTTTCTTGCCCAAATATTGTAGTGGTTGTTTGCACTGCATTCTCAAATTGGCTAACTGTATCTTCGATCTCCATTTTTCGATATTTCCAATCATTGTTGAGTTTTTCGCAGGTCATATCCAGAAATGCTTTAAGATTCCCGCGATAATCGGATAAAAAATGATGGAATGCTACATACCGCAGTAATAATTCAACATCGCGCATCCGAGGATCGGGATTTTTAGATTTTAGGATTTTTCTTAAAGCTTGATTTTTAATTGATTCGTCATCTAAAAAATTGATGAAATCACCTGGATGCAATGCTTGTCTTAGTTCTTGTGGAGATAGCGGAGTATTTTCTACATTAAGACGAAGAAAAATCTTGTAGAGTAAACTTTCTGTATGCCAATTCCGAATCCATGTAGTACGAATAGTTTGATTGTCTAGTTCATCAAGTACAGAATTAAGGGAAGGATTGTTTTTTATATCCTGATGCGTACAACCATTTAGATCGGGCCTAAACTCTAAGTTTTTCAAAGTAAAACTATTGTTAATAGTTTCGCTTCTTCCATAAAATTGCAGGATTGTAAGCAAGCGTTGCTTGCCGTCAAGAACTATAAATTTTTTTCCTGTTTTTTCATGGGAAGCTAACACTATTTCTGGAATGGGAAATCCTAGAAAAATTGATTCTATAAACCTACTTTTGCGAATTATATCCCAAGCATCTCGTCTTTGAAATCTGGGATTTAGTTGAATATTTTCACGCTCCATTTGATCGAGTATGGTGGCTGTTGTCCAGTCAGTTCCAGCTACAATAATTTTTGAAATTTCTTTTAATACCGATTGTGGCTTTCCATTAGATGCAAGCTCATCATCTAGAGTTTCATCTTCCTCATCAAAGTTTACTTCTTCTGGTTTTTCCAAGAGTTTTTGTTTAGGCATGACTGCGCTATACTGGGTGAGTTTAATCTGGGTAAAATATTTATTACCTAAGTATAGCAGAATTCAGAAGGCTTTAGTTATCTAAGAGAATAGTCAGAATTTGATGTGAAAATGAAATAAACTCAATTTTTTTAGCAATTAAAGTGGATGGTAACTGATATTTGGCACTTTTTCCACAACTTAAAAAAACCTAACCCCCCAGCCCCTTGCCTACTAGGGTGGCGGGGAGGAATCTTCCTCCCCCCGATCGCGGGTAGGAGTCAATTCAAACAGCTTTGCTTGCCAAAAAATCTCTCATGTACCGATTCACTAACTGCGGTTGTTCCTGCTGCACCCAGTGGCTGCAATTAGGAATGTACTGAATCTGAAAATCCCGCACGTAATCTGCGGTTCCATAGGTTAACTCTTTGCCGAGGGCGGTATCATTTTCTCCCCAAATCATCAGCGTCGGAACTTGCAGCACGCTCCAATTCTGGCGATCGAGAAATCCGCCAGCTAGATTGCGGTAATAATTGATAGTAGCAGTCAGAGCGCCCCGTTTGGCTGCCGCATCTTTGTAAGCTTCTATATCTGAGGGGGTAAAGGTGCTTTTGTCCACTGCCATACCTTCAAAAGCAGCAGCAATTGCCTGATAGTCGCCCAACTGAATTAACAACTCCGGTAAAACAGGCAACTGAAACCAAAGGATGTACCAACTTCTCAGCAATTGTTGAGGAGTGCGTAGCCCTTCAGCAAACTTGGCCGGATGTGGTAGATTCATCACAATTAATTTATCCACCATTTGGGGATAAGCATAAGCAAAACTCCAGGCGATCGCGCCTCCCCAGTCGTGACCAACTAAGACGCAACTTTCGTATCCCAAACCCTGAATAATTCCCTTGACATCTTGCACAAACTCTGCCATCACGTAAGCAGATTTATCCTGAGGTTTGTCGCTGTCGTTGTAACCCCTGAGATCCACCGCGACAACTTTATAATCTGATGCAAATTCCGGGATTTGATGCCGCCAAGAATACCAAAATTCCGGAAATCCGTGCAGCATCAGCATCAGCGGCCCAGAACCTTGAGTGACATAGTGCAGTTTGATGCCGTTTGTAGCGATAAATTCGTGTTTCCAAGCAGCTTCTAGCACAGACATATTTGATGCTTCCTCTAGCTTTCGACATATTCTAGCAGTTCCTGTCTTTGAGAGGAACCAACTTTAGGCATATCTAGCAATTCTCCCAGCACTTGTAAACTCTTCCTTTTCTCTTCCTTTGTGGAACAGGCGTCTCGCCGGTACTTCTTCGCGAAACGAGTGCGTAAAAAAAGCCGCTCGCCCGTTTCCCCAAAAGATTGCTATCTCACTCAAAATATTAGTATAATGTTGCTGGCATCCCGACAACTGTTAAGCGAAAAATCACTTACTTTCGAGCGATCGAGAATTCCGATTGGCAAAAATTTGAGTATTTGTGAGGGTGCAAGTTAAATAATTCAGCTCCGGCGAGTATACTGAGAATTGAAGGAGTTAATATCATGTCTGGCGATCGCCTGCAAAACATTGTTAACCGCTTGACAGATCGTCTAAAGCGCGACGTATTAGTTGAAAAATCCCTCTACGACATTCGAGAAATTTTGCAGAGCGATCGCGCGGTGCTTTATCATTTTTACAAGCAGTGGCAAGGTCGAGTGACTTACGAGATGTTGAGTGCGATCGACCTCTCAATCTTGGGTTCCACGGGACCAGATGAGTGTTTTAACGGCGAATACGCTGCTTTGTACGAAGCCGGCAGAGTTAGAGCAATTGCAGATATTGAAGTAGAACCCATTCACCAATGCCACCGAGATTTTCTGCGTAGCCTGAAAGTTCGCGCCAATTTATCCGTGCCAATTTTAACAAAAAAAGGACTGTGGGGGCTGTTAATTGCTCATCAGTGCAGCGGGCCCCGCACTTGGTTGAGATCGGACATTGAATTCATGCAGCAACAAGCACAAAATATGGCAATGTCTCCGACAATTCAAGATAGTTAATTTTGAATCCCAGATTCTGCTTTGTGACAGTTGGGGTATCGAGCATAAAATATAGATGCGAAGTTTCAACTTTCCAGTCCCGATGAAAATTGTGCGATCGCACTACTTTAACAAACTATGAAAATGTTTAACTTTGAGAAGTAGAGAAAGAGGTTACTCACGCTCGAATAACTGTAACCGAGACAGAAATATTTACACAGATATAATGTTGCAAAGCTTACGGTAAGAGAATTTCAGATTCTATTTTGTGTAATTAATTCTGTCTAACTATAGCGGTTCTCAAGCGTGGTGAGGTATGGGGGCGAGTCCTATGGCTATGCCCTATGCCCGCGAGAGCACCTCATGTTACTGAGAAAGGCTATACTTATCCATCTAACTGTTCCAAACCTTTGTCTCTAGCAAGAGTTGGCGGCAATAATTTTTCGGATGCTGGGGGAGCGAAATCCAAGAATGATATCTTGAGGATACACGCCACGTTGAATCAGTTCTCGATCGATATAGATTTCGGTACTGTTGTGTTGAATCCAGATTTGATTTTCGATGATATCGAGCTGCATGGCACAGCCATAGATGCGATATTCGTCGCGCCATTCGTTGTGCATAACGAGGTATCGATCGCGGGCGATATCGAATATTAACTGAGCATTTGCGTCATTTTTAGAAAAGTCTTCGAGAAAGTCACAAACAATTTTGCGGTATTCGTTTAGTCTATCCATTGGTCGATCGCCTCACGAGTTGGATTGTAAATAATTAGTCGAATTTCATAACGTTCGATGACAGTTTTTGCGGGTTCAAATCTGAGAAACATTTGGTAGGTATCGGTGGGCACTGCCAGATACAGCATACGTTCTGGTTCGCTAGAGACTTCGATGGCAACGCGATAGTTGAGGAATTGACCGAGGGCGGTGTGGAATTCAGAAATGGTGGAGCCACCTGCGAAACTTTTGACTTCTACAGCTATTTTACGTCCTTCTTTTTCAGCGGCGATCGCTTCTTCGGCTGCAAGATCGATGTAGACATCAGCAACACCATAACGTAACTGGTAGGGATCGTGGGTAATCTTCCAGCCATCTTTTTGTAGGGCGATTTTGACCGTGTTGTGGAAGAGATCCTTTGCCATTTTTAGATTTTACCCAAGGATTTACATCGGAACTTAAAGGTGCACCGACTTCCACCGAAACCATGACGGCGGTGTATTGTCCGCTGTCGGTGAGTTGTTTGGCTAAAGCTAGCATGGCTGTGGTTTTACCCACTTGTCGGGGTGCATGGATGACGACATAGTTGCGTTGAGCGATTAACCATTCTAAGCCCGGTAAGCGCAGTGTTGGGGGTAGGACGTAATGAATGTCTGCTTGGCATGGGCCTGCGGTATTAAACCAGCGTGGCATAGGTAAATTGGGGCTAATGGGGTTGCTCTCAGTTTACTGTGATGTTGTTGGAATGGTGTTCTATTGTTAAGCGGGAGTTTGTACCGACTCCTAGGGCTGGATGAGAATCTCAGCGGGAATTGCTAACTCTTGATTCAGCTTCCGATGTCATAACGGATTGAGAGAATCAGCCGTAAAATGCAGCGGCGAGAAATAACCTCGAATTCATCACCAGTGGTTTTTGCTCCTCCGCTGCCATAAAGTGTTACCCCTAGCGCTTATGGTGACTGGCTTTCATCCTTTTTAATTAGCCTTATACAAGCGTGTATCGTTGCCAGATAGTAATAGAACATCCAATTATACCAAATGGCTTTGTCATAATCCTGCTTTTGCTCTTCATTGTGGTGTCGTATTCCAAAGTTATTAGCTATATTAAATAAGTCGCTCTCGTCTTTCTTTGATATTACTGCCTTAATTTGAGGACGCAGAAACTCAAGAACATCAGCTAAGTCTCGAACTGCATCACGCTTTTCATCTAGAGATGAGCGAAAACGTCTAAATTTAAGAATTGCGGATTCAACTCGCTGCTCAATATTTTCAGCATCGTGAGGAGGCAAGTTTGCAATAACTAAGTCCTCCAATCCTTGCTCGGAAAATTTTAGAATTTCACCCTTTTCGGAGAGTTCATATCCCTCTCTATAATCACACAAGAGGTGATTAATTCTATCTCTAAATTCTTGCTTACCAGCGGAGGTGTCATAATAAGAATCGTCATAATCACCCCATTCATTGTATCCATGAATATGCTTAGAAACACAATCGTAAAGAAACTCGATGACATCAAACAAGTCATCCTCTGAATAATTATTACATTTTTCCTCAATTGGGTATAAATCAGATTTCCTGATGGCGAGGAACATTTGTGCTCCTATATCAGCACCTAGCTTGCCTGGGACAGCTCCATAGTTTGCATAAAAATAATCGTTCTTTAGAAACTCAAGATAAACAACTTTGAAAAGTTTAACGAACATGGGTAGATCGTAGCGACTCGCATCAGGATTTTTGCCAGTACGATGAGAATAGTATTTCCGATTCATGAACGATTATCCCAATTTTGTAAATATATCCGGAGGGGCGAAGGATTCGCACCTATATTCTATCAATTATACGACGTATTTTAATTGTAGGGTGCGTCAGGTGAGTTTCTTAAACGATTATTGAAGGCTTAAATATCTGACGCACCTTACTAATTATGAGAATTGCGTAATTCCTGTTAGTATTAACTAACGGCTACAGCCTCCCCCAAAGGATGCTGCTGCAAAACAGCTTGCAAATACTTCCCAGTATAAGACCTCTGATTTGCCGCCACCTCCTCCGGCGTCCCCGCCACAATAATTTCGCCGCCCTTATCTCCCCCTTCCGGCCCCAAATCGATCGCCCAATCGCAGCACCGAATCACATCTAAATTGTGTTCGATTACCAAAATTGAATTACCCTTATCCACCAATCTTTGCAGCACATTTAACAAATGGTGAACATCATAAAACGACAAACCCGTCGTCGGTTCATCGATTAAATAAAGCGTCTTCCCAGTAGCGCGGCGCGACAGTTCCGTTGCCAATTTTACCCGCTGCGCTTCGCCCCCAGAAAGCGTCGGCGCCGGCTGTCCCAACTGAATGTAACCCAAACCAACATCAACCAAAGTTTGCAGTCTGGCGCCCGCCCTGGGAATATTTTTAAACATCTCCAAAGATTCCTCTACAGTCATGTTCAAAACATCAGAAATCGACTTGCCTTTGTACTTCACTTGCAGCGTTTCCCGGTTGTACCGTGCACCCTTGCAAACCTCGCACTGCACGTAAACATCCGGCAGAAAATTCATCGAAATCACGTTCACCCCTTGGCCGCCGCAAGCTTCGCACCTTCCCCCTTTAACGTTAAAAGAAAACTGCCCCGCTTTGTAACCTCTTGCCTTCGCTTCAATGCTTTCGGCAAACAAATCGCGAATCACATCAAAGACTCCCGTGTAAGTAGCGGGATTAGAACGCGGAGTGCGGCCGATGGGAGATTGATCGATGACAATTACCTTATCAACCACATCGTCTAAAGAGCGTTCCCCCTTCGTTTTGAGGGCTTCCATATCGGGCGGTAAAGGCACTTTTTTGGTGAGATAGTGTTGCAGCGACGGGTACAGCAATTCATTGATTAAAGTTGATTTTCCCGAACCGGAAACGCCTGTCACGCAGACGAGTTTTCCCAGGGGAATTTCGACATCGATATTTTTTAAATTGTTGCGCGTCGCATTTATGATTGAGAGAGCTTTGCCGTTGCCTTTTCTCCTTTCATTAGGCGTTTCAATTACTCGCTTTCCCGACAAATAAGCCCCGGTCAAAGATTCCTCGGCCGCCAGCAAGTCTCCTAAACTTCCTTGCGAGATAATTTTGCCACCGTGAACGCCGGCGCCGGGCCCGATATCGACAATGTGGTCGGCCGCTCGCATGGTTTCTTCATCGTGTTCTACGACAATCAAAGTATTGCCTAAATCGCGCAATTTTGTTAAGGTTTGCAGCAGGCGAAAGTTGTCTCTTTGGTGCAGTCCGATGCTGGGTTCGTCCAAAACGTAGAGTACCCCCGTCAAACCAGAACCGATTTGAGTCGCTAGCCGAATTCGCTGGGCTTCTCCGCCAGAAAGCGTCATTGCTGCGCGGTCTAAAGTCAGGTAATCTAACCCGACATCGAGCAAAAATTGCAGCCTTGCTTTGATTTCTCTCAGGGCTAAATCGGATATTTGGAACTGCCGATCGCTCAATCCCAAATTATTTACTCGTTCGCGGCATTCGCGAATCGAAATACTGGTTAAATCCACAATTCCGTACTGTCCCAACCGCACCGAAAGCGCCTCGGTTTTCAAGCGCTTGCCGTGACAAACCTCGCAAAAGCGATCGACCCGATACTGTTCCAACTTCTGCTTGATCAAATCAGAACCAGTATCGTCGTACTGGCGCTGCAACATGGCAATCACGCCATTAAAATCTCTCCTCAAATCAGTGCTGCCGTCGCGCTTTTTACTTTCTGCGGTGCGCTTGGACTCATTGCCGTACAAAATTACCCGCTGGTGTTCGGGCTTTAATCGATACCAAGGAGTGTCGATATCAAACCCGCAAGTCTCAGCAATACTGAAAAGCAAAGAAAGATAATAAGAATTGTCTTTGTCAGACCAAGGCGCGATCGCACAATAAACAGGCGCTTTCTCGTCGGGAACTACCAACTCCGGCGCAAAAGTCCGCAAACTTCCCAAACCGTGGCAGTTCGGACACGCGCCGTAAGGCGAATTAAAAGAAAATAACCTGGGTGAAAGTTCCTCCATTACCGCGCCGTGTTCGGGACAAGCAAAGTTTTCGGAAAATACGATCGGCCCCTGTGGTTCGGAATTTTCATCAGTCGGTAACTCTTCAATTATCGCAATTCCCTCTGAATGGCGCAAACAAGTTGCCAGAGAATCAACTAAACGTTCTTCTAAACCGGGTTTTTTAATTAACCGATCGACAACTATCTCGATATTGTGCGTTAGATTTTTATCTAATTCGATATTTTCCGAAAGTTCTAAAATTTCTCCGTTAACTTTGACGCGAATAAATCCTTCCGCAGCTAAACTCGACAATAATTTGCGGTGAGTGCCTTTTTTTCCGCGCACAACTGGTGCCAGAAGGTGAAAGCGAGTGCCGTCTGGAAGTGCCATGACTCGATCGCACATTTCATCAATTGTCTGCGGCGCAATGCAGCGATCGCAAATCGGACAGTGCGGTTCGCCGGCTCTGCCGTAGAGCAATCTGAGATAATCGTAAATTTCTGTAACAGTGCCAACAGTCGATCGCGGGTTGTGAGACGTTGACTTTTGGTCGATCGAAATAGCCGGACTCAAGCCTTCAATCGCGTCCACATCGGGTTTGTCCAACTGTCCCAAAAACTGGCGCGCGTAAGCGCTGAGAGACTCGACGTAGCGGCGCTGTCCCTCGGCAAAAATTGTATCGAAAGCGAGGGAAGACTTACCAGAACCCGAGACGCCAGTAAAAACGATCAGTCGATCGCGCGGCAGTTCCAGATCGATATTTTTCAGGTTGTGCTGTCTGGCACCGCGAACCCGAATCGTATTTTGGTTGTTAGAGTGAGCATTCGTCACATTATGCCCGTTGCGGGATGCACTTGGCTGGCTGTTTGAGGTTTCGGCGCGTTGGGACATGAGAGTAGTGCAAAACAGTGCTTAACCATCTTAGCGCTGCCGATCGAATTGCTGGCATCCAAACTCAAGAATATCAAAGAATTGTCAAATAAGTTTCCGTCGGCCCGTCGGGCAAAACCTTCAAACTTTGATGCTTCAAATCCACTTCAATTCCCAGCGCTTCCATCGGAATTACGCCTAAAAGTGGCGTTTTCCCCTCTGGCAATTCCAAACACTCAAAAGTCCCTTCGCGCCCGCACAGAGAAATCGAAGCATCCCGAAAAATCCTCGCCTCACTAATACCCGTGGCTGTTTCCACAACCACTTGCTTGAGGATTTTCAAACCCAGTCTGGCGATGACATCTTTAGGCAAACACAAAGTAGTCGCGCCCGTATCCACCCAAACATTTTCTAGAGTAACAGACCTCACTTGCTCGATTGGGATCAGACCATCTTCTGCTTTAGCTTCATCGATCCGATTCGTAATTACTAGGGTTGCGATAACTTTTCCCATTTGATTTTCAGTAGCTGCTTGCATAACTTTCATAATACAATAAATTACTGCCTTAATTTTAGCACATACTTATACGAATAGTAGGGCGATGTACTTTCTTTGCTTCGCTCCGCCCATCGGCTGCTATCTGTGTCAAAATAATCCAATTATTGCACGCCAATAAACTTGTGAGTTTGCAAAGATAACCTGTAACTAGGATTCTTTTTTAGGACTTCTAATATAATCGGAATTGCTGATTCTTTCGAGTTCCATTCCGGTTGCAAAAAAACCTGGCTTTTAACATTTTTTTGCAAATTATTGTTGTAAAATTCAACTTCTTCGCCAGTGCTAACCACCAACTTAATTTCATTAGCTCTAGTCCAGAAACGCTCTTGCACCGGATATTTAGGATTAACGTGTTCCTTAGGAGAAAGAGTAATCCAAGCCTGGGGAGAAACATCCTGCCAGCAAGCGCCCGAAGTTTCAATACTCACCTGCTTGTCAGCTTGTAACAAAGCTTCAACTAACTCCGGCAAATCCCGGTGAATGAAAGGTTCGCCGCCAGTAATGACAACCCTCGGAGACTGCAATTGAGCGAGCAATTGTGCGATCGACTGCGGCACAGAGGGCAAACCTTTGCCCCCATTTGCGTAACCCGTGTCGCACCAAGGACACCGCACAGGGCAACCGGCCAATCTGATAAAATCAACTAAAGTCCCCGTCCAGTAACCTTCGCCTTGAACAGTACACTGAAAAGTTTCGTGAATCGGTAATTTTACCTGCAAATTTGAACCCAGCATTTGCGCCTCTGATTAACTAAAAAATAAATCATTCTCTAGGGTACGCATTGCGCACCTTACTCTATACTTTTGAGTTTCTAGGGAGCGCATTGCACACCTTACTCTATATATAAAACTGAGTTGTATCTTCTTGAATAATTAGTTAGCAGTTTGTGGCAATTTTAAAAAGAACCGCAAACCGCAAACAATTCTTTAATTATGCTGTTCAGGTTCCATCATAGTAGCCCAGCGGCGTTTCAATGCCAAAGTCAGCCCGTCAGCAATGGGGACAACACTGAGAGTAACTCTGGGATCGTGGCGCAATTTGTCGTTAAAAGTGCGAATGGCGGTGGTACTTTCGTCTTGTACTTGAGGGTCAGCAACTCGTCCCGACCACAGAACGTTGTCAATTACAATTAAACCGCCATTGCGTACAAGTTGCAGCGATCGCTCAAAATAAGCCTCATAATTTTCTTTATCGGCGTCGATGAAGGCAAAATCAAAGGTTCCTGCTTGTCCCTCGGCTATTAGTTTGTCGAGAGTATTTATTGCTGGGCCCAACTGCAAAGAAATCTTGTTGGCGACACCCGCAGCTTCCCAATAGCGTCGCGCGATCGCAGTATATTCCTCGCTGACATCGCAAGCAATAATTTGACCGTTAGGAGGCAGCGCTAAAGCTACGCACAGCGAGCTATAACCAGTAAAAACCCCTATTTCTAGGGTTTTTTTCGCTCCCATAAGCTGCACCAGCAGCTCCATAAACTGACCTTGTTCGGGAGCTATCTGCATCCTAGCCATAGGATGCTTAGCAGTTTCTTCCCGTAGTGAAGCGAGAATATCGGGTTCCCGCAGAGAAATAGATAACAGATAATCGTAAAGTTGATTTTCTATGCCAAGAGTTGAGTTCGCCATCGGTTTGTCCTTGCTGCTGACTTTTGATTTTAGATGGTAGACGCGCCGTTAATGGAAATTGGAGACTGTAGAGTTAATTTTGGCACCTATTTTGCTGTGGCTGATGACAGGTTGCAGTAGCAGTGTCTCGGTTACAGAGAGGCAACTTGCAAAACGCCCGATCTACTTCCAAATCAGTTTATCTCAGCCACAGGTGATTTAGCTGCTCTGGAAAAGAAAAATCGATAGAGGGGATCGTTTTGAGATTGCTGGGTTCGTCCCCATGCGTAACGCCGTGAGTGATACCAGTTCAAAAGATGAATGCAACTGTAGACAAGGTGCAAACCCATACATAATCAGCCATTCCCCTTCTCACCTCTCAAATCTCAAATCTCAAATGGTATGAGTTGGGGAGAAAGTGACTTCATCCCGATCGCTAAGTAGATGAACTGCGCCAAACATAAGTAGTCAAAAGCGAGTGAAATGAAGCAATCGCAGAGGTTGTGATTCGTTTAGATTTTCTTACATTGTAAACTTTTTTCGTGTCGCTATCCTTAATTTCCAATGACTAATTATTGAGGACTTACGCCCTCCCAAAAAATAAACCGTTTCATTTAACTCTTATTGATGGGTTAAAGTCGGTGTATTTTCCTGAAACAAACCAGGGCTCTGGAAACCCTGGTGTCCCGGAGTATTACTAATCACTAATAAACTGGGTTTAAGAGGACGATTACTTAACTGTCACAGCTTATACCTCCACATCTAAACAACCTATCCACAATGAAAATAACATTCCACGATTGAGGTAGAGCAAGTATTTGTGGGAAAAAATCAGGTTTCTATCAACCCTTGCCCCGCACTATTACTCATAACTAATGAACCGGGAGCAATAGGACGATTCCTTAACTGTCACAGCTTATTCCTACATACCTAAACAACCTACCCACAATCAAAACAACATTCCACCAAGGCAATCGCTATGTATTACAGTTTTGCAGGTTTCGGTGCGGGCACAGGCATATTTTTGCTGCTAGTTTTTGCCATTCTGCAATGGCTGCACGTCTCCGCCGGCAGTTTTATTGATTGGGTAATTGCCATTGCTATTTTTGAATGGCTGTTGCTGATAGTTACAGTTCCCTGGAATATCCATTTTGAAGCAAAAGAAGTTTTAGCGCAAGCTGCCGAATCTACTAAAAAAAACATTGCTGTCGATCGGGAACAACTCAAATACGTTACTGTATTAGTTAGCCGATCGCTCTTTGTGGCGATCGGACTTCACCTGTTTAGCGCGATCGCACTTTACGCCCTAGCCGCCACCGGAATTAGTGCTATTGGCTATCTCAGTTCCGGTGCTGCACTGCTGTTAACTGTACTGCGTCCAGCTATCCGAGGTTATCAGTATTTAGCCCAGCGGCTGACAACTATCAGCAGCCAATTTTTGCACCCCCGCGAAGATATTGTCGAACTCCGCAGCCGCTTTGCAGAGTTAGAATCTAAAGTTAGAAATTTGACCGCTCAATTAAATTCAGACGATCCGAATTCTTGGGCTGCTGTCCAAGAGCGGGAGCAACAAGCCACCAAAATAGAATTAACTAATTTAGCCGCATCTCTACAATCTTTGCGATCGACAAATCAGGCAGAACACACTAAACTCGCAAGAGATGCAGAAAGTGCGATCGCCCAACTCACCGAGGACGGACAATTTCTCAACCACGTCCGCGAAATCATCCGCTTCTATAAAGAAGCATAAAAGAAGTCATTAGTCATTAGTCATTAGTGATTAGTCATTAGTCATTAGTCATTAGTGATTAGTCATTAGTCATGCTCCCAATTGCCAATTCTCAATTACCAATTCCCAATTATCTACCTTTAGATAGATGTCAAATACTCGCCGACTGTGAAAACTTCAAGGAAGAGAGAATTTTATCAGTCTTGAGAAAGACTCAATAAATCTATTTTTCATATAGCAACCGCCCTGACAGTTAGGACGTTCTTAATTGCTGAAACCCTTGCGGAAGATTGCTTCTTCCTTTTCTCCTAGATAAATAAAACCTTCTTCCTTCTACCTTCTTCCTTCAACATCTGCTATAACAGCAAGTTCTCGAAAACTATAACCAAAGATAGTTTGTGAATGAGCTAGCTTAGACTTAATATTTAAACATAAGCCAAACATCTTTTTGTAAAGATAACTCAGGAAAAAATCATGACTAATCGCCAACCAACACCGCCCGAAAAAGAAATTAGCAAATCAACACCGGCAGACGAACAAATCGAAGCTAATATGGAAGCCCCCCACTACGACAGGGGCATTACTCCTGCCGAGACAGCAGCGCGGCAAGAACGCGAAGGGTCCAACTTCATGCACCCAACCACCGAAGGGAAGCAGAAAAGTGCAAAAACTGATGACCAAACTGATGACGAAAGCATTCACACTACAGATGGTTATACAGTAGACAAAGAAGGTCTGGTTAACAATTACGCGATCGAACCGGAAATGTACATCAACGAACCGGGCGATTTGAGAGCCGAAGAGGAAGCCGAAGCCCAAGAACGCGCTCGAATTCTCGCTGAAGTCAAAGATAAAAAAGGCGAGGAAGGAAAACTGACAATGGATGAAGACACCCGCGGCAAAGGACCGGGAATTATCTAGATTGTGTGGTTGGTAGTTGCATTTGGGCGCGCGAGGTTGCAACTGTAAAGCAAAGGGGCAGGTTTTTATAGTTCCGGCAGTTATCGATCGATATTTCCGGTAAAACCAGCCCCTTTTTTGCTTTCGACTCCGGTTTTTAGACTTGAGAGTTTACCTCGATGATAAATTACCGTATGTATTGGCAACTTTTCACACCCAACTCAAAAACGCCTTAAAATTACTCAAGCCTTAACATTTTCCCTCAGCCAATTAAACTTAGCCTCAGCTAGCGCCAAATTTTCCAGGACGTTAGGATTTATATCCTCCCGTTCAAAATCTGGTTTATCTAATTCAATATTGCGACCGTATTCTATATGTCTGATCGTACCGCGCATCCTGTCTGCCAGACACAGTGAAATTCCATAATAAAACCGGGAAGCAAAGCCCATATCCTGTTGAAGTTTGATTACTAACTGCCGCCTGGGAATTGACAGCAAGTGAGTTTCTTCCACCGCCTTCACCGTTGCCAAAGGAGGACGGCTATCAATGAAAGAAATTTCTCCGACAAGTTCTCCCCTGGCTATTTTAGCAAGTTCTTTAGTCTGCTCAGCCTCGATCAATACGCTCAAACTCCCATCCAAAACAATGTATAGCGCATCTATCTGTCTCCCTTCATGGATTAAAATCGCGCCCGGATCTAGAACTTCCTTTTTACCTTTTTGGACGATCCAGTCAATATCGTCGTTATTTAACTGGCTCAAAATGAAAAGGGCTTTTTTTCTGCTGCTGTCGGCCATAAGTTTAGCTCCCGATCGCTTCTTCTTTATATAAAATTTAGAGTACACCCGGTCGCAACTTCTTCCGAAGCAGTCACTCCTGACTCAATCAGTTTTTTTTATCCTGCCTAACTTCTTGGCAAAACTTTTCTAGGGTCGGCCTTGGCAATAGCAGAAGATAAATCAAACAGAATCATAATCTTTCAATACTAGCATTTGTTAAACAATCTTTTTTAGGTAGATCGGCTTAGACAAAATCCTGCTTCATGCCCGTCTCAAAAGCAATTGGGTTCGCCCGCACAGCTTTGCTGCGGGCTCGGGCGCGGCAGACAATGCTCCGCGCCCAGTCTTGCTTACTAAATCGATCGCAAATCAGGATAGCCGGCCAACATATCGTCAGCAGTCAGAGTGTCCCCGTTCGCTTGAGGAGTCCACAGCACCTCAACCGCCAGCAACTGCTCGCTTGAGACTCCCCCAATCTGGCGCAAAGCTTGGCGCAAATCTTCAGAGTTTTTCACGGCTGGCAATTGCAATTTGCCTTGAGTACCGACAATTACCGTCACCACAATAAATTCCCCGGGATCGGAATTCAAATCAGAAGCAACCAGCGCACCATTTTCCTGCAAACCTGGCAGGATCTTGCTGCTCCCTGCTTGCAGGAGCTGGTTGTTATAATTCGAGAGCGTTTCTTCAGTAAATTTGCTGCGTTCTGCCAAAGAAAATTGATTAAACTTAGCTTCGGCTGCTTCCAAGCGAGTTTGCACAGATTCAGCGCCCGCGTAAGCCCAGTATTCAGGATGCCGCAGCAGCGCCAGAGTAGATTCTTGCAGCACTTGAGCGCGACCCGCAGCGGTATCGGTATCCGCTTTTAGCGCTAGGGAGTCGAGTTCGGCTTGCAAACCACGGGCCTCTGCTAGCAAACCGACTTGCAAGCGGGCGACAGATACAGTGGTAGTAGGGGCGCTGTTGCCGAGTTCGTCAGTGCCGCCCCCGGCGCGGCGGAAGCTTTGGACGAGGAAATTAGCGATCGAGATAAAAATCAAAATCGAGAACAGGCCGCCAAACCCGCCCCCAAAGCCAAAAAACGGCAGCAAGAACGGGAAACCGAAACCGCCGCCAAAGCCGCCGCCCGGGTAGTAACCCCCGGACGGCGGCGCGTAAGTGCGGCTCGGCGATGAGTAACTGCGCGCCGGAGCTCTAAAAGATCCGCCCCCGATGCGTCCTCCGCTGCGGGCTGCCAGAGCTCCGTCAGCGTTACCGAGGGCTAGCGTCAGTACCAGACCGATCGCGAATAGTGATTTCAAAAGCGGTTTGATCTTTGAAAGTAGTTGCTTGTACATAAGACCGTTACTATTCGATACATTTATAATTTACAGTTTATTCTCGCTTCTGGGCAGGCTGGTTGCAGGTGTGAAGCCAGCGAGATATCCGTACCAACCGATCCGGTGAAGCACCGGGACGGGATCTGTCTGGGAACGGGAAAGGCCCGAAAGCACTTGCATCCCTGACGAAGAATAAGGGACATCGCGGGTTTTACAGAAGTTTACTTAAGTAGAGGGCGATCGGCCAACAATAAGCTCTAGACTTTTAAAGAAACGCCGCGAGTCCTAGAAAACAGGGCTTTATCTACCGTAAAAAAAACATTATGTTTCCAACTCACCGCCCCCGCCGCCTCCGCAACCATCCCCAACTCCGCCGGATGGTACGCGAAAATATCTTGACAACCAGCGATTTAATTTACCCCTTATTTGCCGTACCGGGGGAAGCTTTTGCCAAAGAAGTTAAATCGATGCCCGGAGTCTACCAACTATCGGTAGACAAAATAGTAGAAGAAGCAAAAGAAGTCTACGACCTCGGCATTCCCGCGATTATTTTATTCGGCATTCCCGCAGACAAAGATACAGACGCTACAGGTGCTTGGCACGACTGCGGCATCGTCCAACAAGCGACCGAAGCAGTTAAAAAAGCCGTACCAGATTTAATCGTCATGGTCGATACTTGTCTGTGCGAATATACCAGTCACGGTCACTGCGGCTATTTGGAAGTCGGAGATTTAAGCGGCCGCGTATTGAACGATCCGACACTAGAATTGCTCAAGAAAACCGCCGTTGCTCAAGCTAAAGCCGGTGCCGATATTATCGCACCTTCGGGAATGATGGACGGTTTTGTCGGAGCAATTCGCCAAGGATTGGACTCTGCTGGGTTTGAAGATATTCCCATCATGTCTTACGCGGCAAAATACGCCTCAGCTTATTATGGCCCGTTCCGAGATGCGGCCGATTCTGCTCCGCAATTTGGCGATCGGCGCACCTATCAAATGGACCCCGGAAACGGCCGCGAAGCTCTTAAAGAAATTGCTCTCGACATTGCCGAAGGCGCAGATATGCTCATGGTTAAACCCGCTTTAGCTTACATGGACATCATCTGGCGCGTGAAGGAAGCAACTAACCTGCCAGTTGCTGCTTACAACGTTTCTGGAGAATATGCGATGGTGAAAGCCGCCGCCCTCAACGGTTGGATAGACGAAGAAAGAGTAGTGATGGAAACTTTGACAGGATTCAAGCGTGCTGGTACTGATTTGATTTTGACTTATCACGCCAAAGACGCCGCGCGCTGGCTGCAAAACTGATTCACTCGATTAGAGATTAGAGATTAGAGAATTGACTCCACAGCACAATCTTCGGCTGTTATCGTGGAGTCAATACCTCTCTCGATAGATGATTCTTGAGCCATTACGCACCCTACAATTTCTCACTTACTGATAAACGATGCCTCGAAACCGGGTTTTTACGGTTTCGGTGGGCTGTAACCAAGTATTGCTACGAAAAAACCCGGTTTCTCTGTAGGTGGGGGGCGGGTCGATCTAGATTCTTGGTATTCGTTAGATATGGTTGGTAAAACCCGCCCCTACTCCCAACCCATACAAAATCAGTCATTCCCCATCTAAAATCTAAAATCTCAAATCTCAAATGGTATGAGGTAAGCTTTTCTGCATTTAAATTGTATGTCAAAAAAAATCAAAGTCTTGTGGGGTGGGCGTCCCGCCCGCCCTGAATATACAATTTAAATGCGCGACAGCTTATAAGTTGGGAATTCTGAGTCAAAGACTTTTTTACAAAATCTACCCCGAAAAGTATTAATAATCACCGAAATTATTAAAAAAATATGTATAAATAAAAATAGTTTTGTAAATCGGGAATTAAATCATTGATTGTTCCCCAGCAAAATCAACTATACCCGGTAAGACAGTAAAAGTAACACACTTTAGATACAACTTGAAGGCAGATTGAGCATGACATCAACGACTAGGGATTCCAGTCACATTCAATTTTGTATAGGTCGCGATCGCGCAGATATCGCACAGATCCAAGAACTATTTAAAGCAGCCGCCTTTTGGGCGAGGGAACGCAAGATAGAAGATTGGGAAATTGCGATCGGCAACAGCGAACCAGTTGTTACAGTTTGGGACGGTTCGCGGGCGATCGGCTTTGCCAGAGCCACCTCAGACGGCATCTATCGAGCCACCATCTGGGATGTCGCCATTCACCCGGATTACCAAGGTGCAGGACTCGGCCGCCAATTAGTGCAAACCGTCTTGAGTCACCCTCGAATGTGCCGAGTAGAGCGAGTTTACCTGATGACAACTTACAAACAAAGCTTCTACGAGCGCATCGGTTTTCAGAAAAACGCTAGCACCACAATGGTACTTGAAAATCAGCTTCTAGAAGAGATTGTCGAATTAGAAATTAGCAAGGGCGAATTGCTAACTGCTAATTGTTAAATAAGCACAAAACTTGCACCGAAATCTATAATATGTAGGGTGCGCATTGCGCACCTTACTCCCTATAAATAATTTCCATCTTTCATCTTCCCCCCAACCTCTTCCCTACCTCCGTTAAATCAGTTAAATCCGTTGCCCTCTTCCCGACTGTTAAATCCGTTAAATCCGTTACATCCCGTACACGGATCGTTGCCGAACTTCCTTCTTCACGAATTTGCCAAAGGAATAGAACACTGAGTCCGGTTAAAATTGCACTCTTCGGAGTCAGAAGGCACAGCCAGAACCTCTAACTTTCCGCTCATCAAAGTTAAAAGAGTCTGATTCATCAATAACTTCATTCCAGAAGACACCAGAGAATTATCGCTGCTCTTAGTAGCATCACACTCCAAATCGTGCTTCAGCAAATCCCAAGACTCGCTCCAAGCACTAACTGAACGCTGATCGTCCACCCAAATGTGAACATATCCAGATGCCGGCGAAGCATGGGCAGAAACAGAAATACTGCCCTCCTCCATCTGAGCAACAGCAGTATCTACCAAATTGACTAAAACTTGCCTAAACCTCGGCAAATCTGCCAATACATAAATCTCCGGATCGGGCGGCAATATCTCTAAACGAATGCCCCGGTTAGCAGCTTGCAAGTAAGTTAAATCATCAACTTCCTCAAAAACCTTAGCTAACTGAATCGGCTCAATATCCATCCTGTCAGTGCCATGTTCAGTTTTAGCAACAGAGATAATTTCATCTATCAATTTCACCAGCTTGAGTGCGGCGACGTGAGCTTGCTCGACAAACTCTCGTTCCTCAGCAGGATCGTCGCACAAATCCGAGAGAATTAATTGCAGCGTACCAATCATAGTGCTCAGCGGCGATCGCAACTCGTGAGAAGTTCGAGCCAAAAAACCCGCCTTAAATTGGCTCATCTCCGATGCCATCTGATAAGCCAATTGAGTTTGCTTAAGTTGCTCGCAAAGGGCATCAAACTTCTCTAAGTGAATTTCTTGAGGAGTTGGCTGCACTGTGAGTTCGGGTTCGGGCTGTTGCGAGCTTTTTTGCCGCAGGCGCCAAATCCAACTGCTTCCCACACCCAGTCCCAGTCCCATACCTAAATATATAAAGTCGCTCCAGCCGATCGGCGCCATATTGCTTTGCCTTGGAGTTTAGCTTTTAGCATTCTAACTCGATCGCGCCCTGTCGCAATATTTTCCACTCGCTGCCAGTCCATTTAGCCACAGTCGAAGGCAAACTCGAAGCTGTTGTCCCTGTTGCTAATTCAGAAGGAACTAATGTCAAGACTTCCGGAAACTGAGCCTCAATTTCTGCCACCGACTCCAGAGGCGGTTGGCCGGATAAATTGGCACTGGTGGTAGCCAAAGGGCCTGTCTGCTCTAGAATCTTTAGGGCAAGGGGAAGGTTGGGCACTCGTAGCCCTATTGTACTCGGGTCGATCGAATTCATCGCCGCCGGGACTTTTGCCGAAGCCGGCAGTACCAAAGTTAACGCCCCCGGCCAATAGGATGCGGCCACTTGCTGCCACAATATTAAGTCTACTGGACTCCCCTGCACGTAAGGCCACAAAGCCTCGGCCGATGCTGCCATCAAAATCAGCGGTTTGTCTTGACTGCGGCGTTTAGCTGCAAAAATCAACTCCGAGCGATCGGGACGCGCAGCCAAAGCGGGTACAGTATCTGTGGGAAAGCTGACAATATAATCTCCTGAAATAGCCCCTTGAATCAAGGAGTCGATCGAAACTTGTGCCATCATTCGATTTTAGATTTTAGATTTTAGATTTTAGATTGAAGAATTGGGCCTGCATTTTATTTAAATAATTGTAGCGGCGTTTCCCGATATTGTGGTGCAGCAATTGGAGGAAATCCCACATTCTATTTTAGATTTTAGATTTTAGATTTTAGATTGAAGAATTTGGTCGGCATTTTCTTTAAATAATTGTAGCGGCGTTTCCCGAGCTTGTGGTGCAGCAATTGGAGGAAATCCCACAATTGCTCTTCACCGCTGAATGCACGCTTGGGTATAATAAAAGTCGATTTTGGCACCGGATAGAGGGATGGCACCGGATAGATTACTAATAAACTTATGGTTTCAGTAAAAAATTTAAAATTTTCCCATTTAAAAGTCCCTTGCCAAGTAGGAGTATTAAGTACCAGCCCTTCTCCTATCACTTCCAGAGTCATAGGTGGCCCGCAGTTCGCCGAATTGGCGATGCTCGGCATCTCTCGCTGTCGATCTACGCCTATGTCGGATTGCACATCATATATTTCATATATTTCTTCTACGCCTGTCTGCACAAAAATTTTACAAAAAATAGGCATGGACAACAAAATAACGCCCACCACTAAGAAGCCGTTCTCTTGCGAGAGCATTCCCATCAAAAAAAAGAATAGTCCTATTAACAATACCCACTTATAAATGGTTCGCTTTTCTGATCCTTCTGATTCTGAGGTTTTTTTGAAATCCTCCCGACGATGTTCTTCGTAATCATTATAATTCAGTTGAAACTCAAAGTTCATTGTTTTTAATTTAAGCCTGCTCGACTCGCGGAATCTTGCTGTATAGCAATTCTCTAAATACTTGACGCTGCTCTCGGTTAAATGCCTGTTTAGGGAAAAAATGAGGGATGTTGGAAGAATCGTAAAAATAGATAGCGAACAAATTTTCTGTCTCTAGGAAGTGCGAGTAAAATTCCCAATTGACTGTGATGTTAACCTTTGCCGTTCCCAACTCCAGTCCAGATTCCGTCACTTGTAGACTAACAAGTTCGTGCCAAAAATTAGTTCTATCTATCCACCTACCGAGTTGAAAGACTCCAAAAATTTGAGAGTTCCAATAAACAAGTTGTAAAATTATCCCGAATAACAAAAAAGGCTGGAATGAAATCTCCCCTTTGAGCGCAGATTTAATATCCAAGAAAAGCAAAACCCAAAAGAAACCTTTATCGAACGACAGGATCTTGCGTCGCTCTAGGAACTTCACCATAGGGATGTAGCAGATGCCAAAACCGATAATGAAATAACCCCAAAGGGGATTTGGGCCAGCGATAATATAGACAATTCCTCCCCCCACAATAAGTACAGCTCGAGTCCAAAACTCGACTTCCGAGAAAGTCTCTAATTTTGTGGAAATTCTACAAGCTTCTAAATATTCTTTGAACGTAAACTGGTATTCCAGCTTCACGGTGATACATCTTGGGTGCTGAGTGCGATCGCAGTGTTTGCCCCAACTATAATCTATCAAAATCAAGCAAGTATGGACTGAAAAATAAATAACTTGATGAATTACTAAGTTTGAGGTACGGCTCTATAGTTCCATTTTGGCAAGTATTCATC
>NZ_JAUBTO010000038.1:0-57743 GCF_036702495.1 Microcoleus sp. C2D2
GAAGATCCTGAGTTTGAAACGTTCTACACTAAGAACATTCTGCTTAACGAAGGCATTCGTGCTTGGATGGCTCCTACAGACCAACCCCACGAAAACTTCATCTTCCCTGAAGAAGTTCTGCCTCGCGGTAACGCTCTGTAATCACCGCGAAATATCAAAAATTCCAACATTTTAAAAGGGTCAGATAAAGCAGTTTAGGCTTTACCCTTAATGCTTAAAAAGCTCCTGTCCATGGGCGGGAGCTTTTTAATTTATTAAAAGTCTTGTTACGCCCTGCTATAAAAAATCAAAGCGACATAGAGGTAAAAACAAGGGGTACACCAAGAACGGCAGCAGCATTAAAAATTGCGATGGAAGTTGCCCAAAAGCGTGAGGCTGCTAAAATCGCGCAAAAACTCGCTACTCCCGCAAAACCTTATACGCCCAAAGAATTATCAACTCAAGTGTGGGTCCCGATGATTGGCAACGAGGGCAAAACTTATGTTAAATTCCCCATCCGAAACAGTGTTTACACTCGTATTACAGGGTCACTTGAGGCATTAGGCATTAAAGCAGCAAACGCTAACCCTGGTACACGAACTTCAGTTGTAGATTTTCGAGGCAACCACAAGAACGTTTTGCGAGTCCGTGTATAGCTGCCTCAGTAACCGCTCTTAACAGACAAACCTGTCGAATCCTATTAACATTGCCTTAACTTTTGAGGGGGTTTGGGGGAGTCCATATATCCCACGCTGTACCCTTTCAGCGTTGGGATATATAGACTCCCCCAAGCAAATTTTATCCGGTCAAACCCGGTAAAATTTGCAAACTAGGTTGATTTTTTATCAGGAATATATATAATCCTAACTGGAGATGAAAGCAATGCAGCATCAAGCCGTCAAAGTTAGACTGTATCTGACAACTGAACAACAGGCGATATTAGTTCAGCACTTTGGCTGTTCTCGCTGGTGGTGGAATTACGCACTCAATATGTGTATTGAAACCTACAAAGCGACAGGTAAAGGCTTTGACCCAAATTGCGTTGAACAAGCTCCTACCAAATCTCAAAAAACAAGAGGAAACACAATGGTTGTCGGAGTGTTACTCTCAAGTTTTGCAATCAACTACGCTCAACTTGGTAACTGCTTACAAAAACTTTTTTGAATAAGCGGGTATTTAGCCCGCTTATTCAAAGCCAAGAAAAACAGGCAGTCAATCCAGTACCCGCAGTCAGTCAAACTTGTTGACGGCTTTCTCAAGTTTCCCGGTCGTGTCGGCACTGTCAAAGCTTGCATTACATCGACCGATTGAAGGAACCATCAAAACCGTAACAGTCAGCATGACTCCTTCAGGGAAATATTATGCCTCCGTGCTGACAGAACTCGAAGGAGACAAGCCAGTTGCTTGCACCGATGGAAAAGTTGCAGGAATTGACTTGGGATTGAAAGATTTTGCTGTTGTCAATGATGGCATCAGGACATCCAAGTATCCTAACCTTAAGCATTTAGCAAAACAGGAGTGAAACCTCAAAAGGAAGCAGCAAAAATTAGCCAGAAAGGAGAAAGGAAGCAAGTCAAGAGACAAAGCCAGGAAACTGGTGGCTAGGGTTCACGAACGAATTAGCAATGTCCGCCAAGACGAATTACATAAGCTTTCAAGAAAGCTTGTTGACGATAACCAAGTCATCGTAGTCGAAAACCTTCACGTTAAGGGCATGGTTCGCAACCACACACTAGCTAAAGCAATGGATGATGTAGGTTGGAGAATGTTTGTCAATTTCTTGCATTACAAACTAGACCGCGAAGGCAAAGTGTTGGTAGAGATTGACCGATGGTTCCCTAGCTCGAAACTCTGTTCAAATTGTCACGGCATCAGGTGAGTGAAATGCCACTAGATGTTAGGACATGGACTTGTCCTAATTGCGATACTCATCATGATAGAGACGGAAACGCGGCAACTAACATTAGAGCAGAAGGAATCAGAATGTTATCAGTCTGGGGAACCCGGACTGCTGCTGATGGAGGGGATGTGAGTCCGAAACTGGGACGTAAGTCTAAGTTAACGCAATCCCCGTTGAAGTCAGAAGCTCACGCTGTACCTTTATGTCAGCGCTGGGTAGTTCACCCCTCAAAATCTCGATCGTCCAATTGCTGTAGAGATCGATCGAATACCTTGCAGCAGCAGTAATTTCCCCCGAGCTTGCAAAAATGTCAATTTGCATCCCCCATTTCTAATTCCTTGTGTTATTCTGATAAATGTGACTACTGGAATGATACTCAGAACGCAAGTTCTTTCGGTAACGCTGGCAATGGCTAGCGCACAAATCATCACCTTAAATCTTGTATTTAGGTGATGTGCGTTCAAATATGAAGCCATTTAGCTAAACTGGAGGTGATGCCCATGATAGAAAGTAGTAAACGCATGGGTCATCAGATTGGAAACTACCGGCTGTGCGCCGGGGCCGCTCACTAGCAGTCAGCCGTCGTCTCCAACTGGAAACGACTTCCACGGGGAACCAGGCTGAGCTAGGGATTCTCCCGGCAGTCAGGTTCTAATCTGAAGACCCGCTAGACCGCTCTCACCTCAAATAGTGTTAAATCTTGAGTATTAAAACTTGAGCTTCCACACTATTGGTGAGAGCGGATAGTTGTTGGTCAGGTTTTCTACAGGTGGGCATATCCATTTAACCCGGTAAATTTAGGAGTTGTCCCAAATTTACAGTGTAGGCTGCATCTGGTCTTGCCGTAAGCTCGATCGGGAGGTATCTCTCAAAGCTTTCAACAAAATAGGGAAAGCGCTATTAAACACATTGTCTTGCGGGTGACTATTCCGTTACGTTTACTACAAAACTTCTGTAAGAAGCCTGATGCTTCTACGCTGGTTTTAAACGGTAGCTTATGTACTCATACCTATTACTACCGGATGATTCACGTAATTTACAAAAATTAATATTCTGTAGGGATTCAGTTAACCTGCCATGGCTAATAAAAAAAATTATGGCTGACCTACTTAACCATAATGAAATTCAAGAGCGCGCCAGTCAATTGTCAGGCCCGACGGTTGAAGGCAAGCAACTGCGCTGTACCCGTTTATTAAAAGATTTTACCCTTAGGGATCGCCTTTGTGAATAAGTGGGTCGCCCCCTCAGAAGTCGCAGCACATCACCCAGACATCGAAAACTCCTACAACAAAGTTACACTTAACTTGACAACTCACGATGCCGGAGGCTTAACTGAGAAAGACTTGGCCTGCCGCCCAAGAGATTTCTACGCTAGATTAAAAGAGTTCCTGTTGGTCCAACAAGAGCCACTGTATCTAGAGACAGTCCCCGCTCGCGGAAAGCTCGCAAAAAAAATCGACTCGGGGTTAGCATCAGGTGTAAAAAAGTCGAGATGCCAAAAGTCCAATGTATAAAAGGCTATTCCCCATCATCCGACCATGATCGTATTTGAAAAGCCAGAGTTCAAGAACGAGTCTGCTGTAGAAAAAACCGATCTGATAGAAAAGCTTTTAGATATTGGCGCGGCTCTGTCGAGCGCCCAAGATTTGGGCGAGTTGTTAAACTTAATTTTATCCAAAAGTAGGGAAATTACCTACAGCGATGCTGGCAGCGTTTACTTAGTAGATAACAGCCAGGAAACATCTAAGCTGCTGTTCAAGGTAGCCCAAAACGGTTCTAAACCCAGACTGTCGTTTAAGGAGTTTTCCCTGCCGCTGACAGACAAAAGCTTGGCGGGATACGTGGCAATTACAGGTCAAAGTTTGAACCTGTCTGATGCCTACGACTTACCCTCGGGCGTACCCTACCAGCTAGATACCAGTTTTGACAGGGATATTAATTACCGCACTTGCTCGGTAATGGTACTGCCGATGCAAAACCGACAGGGCGAGACAATAGGCGTACTGCAACTGATCAACCGCAAAACAAAGGCAGATACGGTGCTGACAGCAGACAATGCCTGGGAATCGACGCAGCAGTATTCGGATTGGGAAGAAAGGATTGTTCGATCGCTCGCTTCTCAAGCAGCAATCTCGATCGAGCGCAATCAACTCCAAGAAAGCATAGAACATTTGTTCGAGGGCTTCGTCAAAGCCTCGGTGCAAGTCATAGAAGCCAGAGACCCCTGTACCTACGGCCATTCAGAACGAGTAGCAGCCCTCACAGTACGCCTGTCAGAAGAAGTAAACACCGTCAGCAGCGGACGACTGCGCTCTGTTTACTTTAACAACCGCCAAATTCAAGAAATTCGCTACGCCGCCCTGCTGCACGATTTTGGGAAAATCGGAGTGTCCGAAGCAGTTTTGACCAAGCAGAAAAAGCTCTACCCCGCACAGCTAGAAATCATTCGCCACCGCTTTGGCTTAGCTCAGCGGACTATGGAAATGGAATGCGTCCAGTCTAAATATAAATACTTGCTGGAGCATTCAGCCTACCGAAAACACCCGAGCCAGGAGCCAGAGTGCGCTCAATGCCAGGAAATCGAACAGCTAGACACTAAGCTAGCAGAGGCGAAAACCAGATTAGCCGAATACTGGGAAGTGCTGCTAGAGGCAAACGAGCCTCACATTTTGGCAGCAGAACCCCTAGCTCAACTGCGAGAGATTTCTCAACAAACTTACAGAGATATAGACGGCGCAAAGAAACCCCTGCTGAGCCCAGACGAGATCGTGCAATTGATGGTGTCAAGGGGCAACCTGACGCCGGAAGAACGAGCGGAGATAGAATCTCATGTAACTCACACTTATGATTTCCTCAAGCAAATTAATTGGACAAAGGATTTAAAAAATGTTCCAGAAATTGCCTACGGACATCACGAAAAACTCGACGGCACAGGCTATCCGCGAGGTTTACAAAAGTCAGAAATTCCAATTCAAGCGCAATTAATGACGATCGCCGATATTTACGACGCCCTGACAGCAGGCGATCGACCCTACAAACGAGCTCTGCGAACAGATGCAGCGATGAAAATTTTGCGGCAAGAAGCAGCTCACAACAAAATCAACGCTGATTTGTTAGAATTGTTCGACCATCGCCAAGTCTTTAGCGTCCTCGGACACAACTTGGATGTTAAAGTCGAATCAGCCTAGACGAGTGGGGCGGGCTGTGGTAAAAAGTAAATAAGGCGATCGGGCGCTATCTTGTGTCATCCGTCAAATCAATCGACAGCCCAAGTCGGGTATGGTTTTGACGCAGTTGATTGCAGGTTAGAAAACAGGCTCTGTGCAGCGGCCAGTCATATCTATACACTCGGTCAGCCCGAAAGAATCAAAAGAAAAATTGAATTTTAGGTCTTTTTTTAGATTATGCTAGTTGAGCAACGACTGACCACATAGAAGACTAGAAAAGTTTCTCTGTAATCGGTGTGAGGATGAGAGTGAATATGTCGAAATTTTTGTGGAGTTACCTACTAATCAGCCCAGCAGTCTTAGGAGCTACCCTAGTAGTTTCTTCGAGCGCCATGGCAGCAGACGCTCAGCAGGCTGCTGATGCGCTCAAGCCCACTGGCGCCAAAGCTGAAACCGCTGAAACCTCCGAAGCGAAACTCAATGCTTTAGCTGCTGTTTCCGAAACAACCGCAGCCTCCGAGCCAGTCGAAGAAATTTCCCAAGCCGCGGCGGGCAACGAAACCCAGGCAGCGATTGCAGATTCGGAGACCGGTGCAACTGAAAGTGCGATCGCCGGAGCCAACACAGCCCCTGCCGCCGCAAATCCCGAAGCGGCATCACAACCTACAAGTGAATCTTTAGCCGCCGCCGGGCCAACAGTCGCTCAACCAGTAGAAAATTCTGCCCCTGCAGCCCAACTAGAAACTCCAGCCCCGGCAGCTACCGCTCTCCCAGAGCAAATCGGTGCAGTTCAATTAGAAACTCCAGCCCCGGCAGTGGCAGAGTCGGCAGCACAAAGTTTGCCCAAACCGGCTGAATCTGTAGCCCAAACTGCCGCACCGCAAGATCAAAACCCAGCCGCCACATTAGAACAGCTCAACGAGTACAGCAGCGAAGGTGCGGCCAGCGGTGAAACTCAAAGTCAAGTTACCTCAGTATCTCAACTTTCCGACGTGCGGCCCACAGACTGGGCATTCCAAGCACTGCAATCCCTAGTTGAGCGCTACGGCTGTATTGCCGGGTATCCCGACGGCACCTTCCGGGGCAACCGGGCCATGACCCGCTACGAATTCGCAGCCGGTTTAAATGCTTGCTTAGACAAGGTTAGCGAGTTAATTAGAGGAGGCACTGGCAACTTAGCTACTAGAGATGACTTGGCAGCCCTCCAACGGCTCCAAGAAGAATTTGCAGCGGAACTGGCAACCCTGCGCGGCCGCGTCGATGCTCTGGAAGCTCGGACATCCGAACTCGAAGCAAACCAATTCTCCACTACTACCAAGCTGACTGGGGAAGCAATTTTTGCCCTCAGCGACGACTTTAGTGGCGACGTTAGCCTTTTTGACACAAACGGCAACAAAATCGGCAGCGACAACAACGAAACTGTCTTCCAACAGCGGGTGCGTCTCAATTTAAATACGAGCTTCACCGGCAGAGACTTGCTGCTGACCAGGCTTCAAGTCGGCAACGGCCAAAGGTTCAACCTTGGGGCTACCAGCGAAGGCACTCAAACTTGGAATGTTGTCGGCAGAACTGACAACGTTGTTGCCCTCGACACCTTGCTGTACAAGTTCCCCGTCGGTCAGCGACTGAACGTTACCCTTGCAGCCAACGCTGTCGTCTGGGACGACATTCTGCCGACAGTCAACCCTTACTTTGAAGACTTTGACGGCGGCAACGGGTCATTGAGCACCTTTGGACAGCGGAACCCGATTTATCGCTTAGGTGGCGGTGCAGGTATCGGCTTTGACTACGCTTTCGGCGGCAGGGGCTTGCTGGGCGGTGTGTTCGGTCCGACTTCTCTGTCCTTTGGTTATTTGGCGTCAAATGCAGCCAGTCCGGCTAAGGGTGCAGGCTTGACGAACGGCGACTACACGGCGATGGGCCAGTTGACTTTTACCCCCGGACGCAACTTCCAAGTTGCTTTCAACTACAACCACGGTTACTTTAGCAGAGGTAACTTTGGGTTTGACAATGGTTTATCGAATGGGCCAGACAGTATAGGCGGTTTCACCGGTACCGGCGTGGCTAATTCTCTCAACGGTTTGAGCGAAGGCTTTGCCGGCTTCGGCGCTCGCAAAGTTGTCAGCAACTCCTACGGTGCTCAGGCTTCGTTGCGGCTGAACCCGAGGTTTATCCTTGGCGGCTGGGCTGGTTTAACCAATGCCCGCATTATCGGCATCGGCGATGCGAAAATCTGGAACTACGCTGTCACCTTGGCTTTGCCCGATTTAGGGAAAGAAGGCAACTTGCTAGGGTTCGTGGTAGGTCGTGAGCCTTACTTGGATAAACTTGAAGCTGCCAGAAGTTTGCGGAGCTTCCGCAACGATGATTCGTATCACGTCGAAGGGTTCTACAAGTTTCAGCTATCGGACAACATTTCTGTTACTCCGGGCGTGATTTGGGTGACCAATCCCAATCAAGATGACGATAACGACGACATCATTATTGGTACTCTGAGAACTACTTTCACGTTCTAAGAGCACGTTAGAGGAGGCGTGGCGGGTCATACCCTCTCTGCTGCCAACTCTAGCTAAATTTAGCCCTGCTTCCGGCAGGGCTTTTTTGTGCGGTGGACGAATCAGGAAATTAAGCCCCTCAAAAAACTCGATCGCGCCCCTATTTGGCAGAGGGCTAAACGTTAAAGGTGACACCTTCTTCACCTGACTCCAAAACCCGAAAGTATAATTGCTCAAAGGAGCGATCGGACCGCATCTTATACATCTTATTTAAAAGCTTTTTTCCCCACCTTCCTCTTCCACCAGCACCCCAAGCCAAAAGCTAAACCAACACTTGCGATCGTAGTAGGTTCCGGCACAGTTTCAGACTCAGACTCGTACTCATAGCTGAGAGTAAGAGTTGAATCAGCCGCGACAGTGCCCGCGTAAGTTCCAGTTGCAGGCGTTCCTAAAACTTTAACAGTACCCATTGTCGCAATGCTAGCAGCAATTAAATCGCCCGCACACCCACTAAACATATTTAGAGACTGCGGCGAACTATAAGTCCTTGAAACTCCTGCCATCGCACTCCCACCTGTAGCCCCCGCAGCCCCCGATTCAATACTCATTTCCGGCGGATTTGCAAACAAACTCAAAACCAAATTGGGGTCAGCTTTTAAACTAGGTAAATTCACAGCAATTTGAGCATTCGTTACCGCAGTACCAGTAAAATTGCTAGCAGGAACAATACTGATATCGCTGTTAACCGTTGACTGAACTGTAACATAAGCCTTTAACAGCGTCCCCAAAAGCGAATTAAACTTAGGAAACACCCCATTCAGCGTACTATTAACTGGCTGCTGCTTCAAATTTACCGTATAAGTTTGCGTGAGAACAGCAGCTTGTACAGGTATTGCCAACTCATTGAAGCCCGAGCTAAGAACCCCAGAAACAACCGCTACTCCTAACTTTTGATATCCGTTCATTGCGACACACTCCTAAATAATCACTCTTCTTTTCGTTCGGGAAAAGTGTCTGCCACTTTCCGCTTTTTTTTAACTGCCCGACGGCAGGTAAAACTTAGAAAAATCGATAAACGTCGGCATATTTTGCACCGCCCAACGAACAACAGCAGAGAACAGAAAACCTAAAAACCAGACAGTATAAGCTATGCTAAAAGGAGCATAAGCAGCCAAAGTCCAGCAGTCTGAAGGTTCTTCCCAAATGTGTTCGCGCCGCAGTAAACGAGCGTAAAATTGAAAAGACCTCGATCGCAAATTGTTAATGCCAGTCAAAGCAACTAGCAAATAATAGCCATCAAACTTATTCAAAGGGTTGAGGTTAAAAACTACAGTAACAAGGGTTGCTACCATCAGCAAATAGCTAGCAAAATGCCAACCAGCGTTAGGCTTAGACAAAACCCAAACCCAAACCGAAAAAGCCCAGATAGCCACCTGCACCAACACCCCTGCTGCTACTACAAAAACGCGGTGTTTCCGCCTCACTAAACTGTACTGATCTGTCGTATCTGTATAGAAGCCCGGTATCAAGCACAAAAACAGCAGCCCCATTTCTGGGACAACACCGCCGTAGTGCTTCAAAGTAAAAGCGTGGCCTAATTCGTGCAGACAAACTACTACCACAATCAGTAGCACAAATGTTAACAAGGTTGTAATTTCTCCTGTTGCCCAAACCTGTTGATTGGCAGCAGAAACTTCGTCAGCCAAAGCCAGCCATACAGCCAGAGAAGCACTGATTAAAACACCCATACAAAAGCAAAATTGCCAAGTCCAAATCCAGCGGAGTTTACCTGTGTGTTTGGTTAGCCAAGCATCAGGATTGAACAGGGGAATTTGGAAAGACAATAATTGCTGAATGTTGAATTTATTTGGGGGTGGTTTTTGAGGTTGGGTTCCCTCTAACATTCCCGTTTCTGCTAGCATCTGCAGCAAGTATTGCAAATCCTCCAAAGTAATGTCATATTCCGATGCGATATCGCTTATTGGCTTCAAGCCTAACTGTGACATTACCTCTTTGTCAGCATTGTCAACTTGCAAGCAAGTAACGCCTTCTGAGTTGCGGAGTATCCAATAGCCGTCTGGGTGCGGTATCCACTGTACCGTTGATTTGAGTTTGGGGCCATAAAGAATCGTTGGAGAATCTTCACTGGGATTTTGAACTCTCGATTCCCCCTCTTCCTGAGTCACGCCGGGACACAAATTTTCTTGACTTTCTATGCGTGCAAATTTTTCACCATTTTGCATGATGTTGGGAGTTATAAATTGTAGGCTGCACTGAAAAACATTGGCAATGCAAGCAATTTGTATTTTGCTATACATATAACCGTTATTTGTATTAACTAATACCAAAAGCAACCTTGTGTTTACAAGTTGCGATCGCTGCATGATGATTTATACAGAAAAACATTGGCAATGTCAGCAATTTGTATTTTGCTATACATATAACCGTTATTTGTATTAACTAATACCAAAAGCAACTTTGTGTTTACAAGTTGCGATCGCTGCATGATTTATATGGTAATGTTTAATTAGCTAATTTTCCAATCTACGTAGTTAATTATTAATTAATAAACTCAATTAACTGCCTGGGTTTTCAAGGTCACTACTAAGCGCGGGGGCTTCAGTGTATGGGTTGGCATTCAAAAGGCTTTCAAGTTCGCAAGAATAAAGGGGTTGAGAACTCTCCCCCAAAAACTCGTCGCCCGCGAAAGACATTCATCCTGGAACGAATTATCACCCCCAGCGCCCTAGTCCCTGGTGGTGTGGATGACCGTGACGCCCTGCACCAACTCCTCAACTCTCTATCGCTGCTGAATTTTGACTTTTCAGACTGGGCCGAAAAACTTAATCACGCGACCAATTTACATTTATTTGCAGATAGCGGTGCGGGTACTTGCCCAACTTCCCCCACCCCCGATGGCGACTTGCCGCCGATTGTTGACTTTGACCCCTTGGGCTTGCACTCTCCACCAACACCAACACCAGGGCCTAATGTTCAAGGGGCTTTTGATACGCTGCCGCCCCCAATTATACTGCCCGTAGATCCGCCTGAAAGCAATAATAAAGTACCTACTGATTTAGGTGGCGCTTACACATTTACAGCCAAAACAACATCAGGTAATAACGATGCAGGGAAAGCGAACCAATACACCTTTAGCATTGCTAGTTCCGAACTCAATTCCACAGATTCAGACACCGTAGTCGTCGGGATTTCAGTCGAATCAAAAGACGGCAGTCAAGGACTCCCTCAACTGCCAGAAGTAGATGGGCTGACACCGATTCTCACATCTAGCGATACAAATAGTACCTATTCCCTATTTTCCATCAACCGTTCTGGCTTGAACCTGCTTAATTTGAACGGTGCATCAAGTTCAACCAGTGGCGCGTATTCTCTACAACTGAACGTAGCAGGCGATATCAATAGCGACGGCCGAGTTGATGCCACTGACAGGCAACTGCTAGATAACGCTTTAGGCCGCACGGCCTCTGACCCCGGTTATACAATTGACCTCGACCTCAACCGGGATGGCATCATCAACGGGGCCGACCAAACTCTCTTCAACACCAACTTCGGCTTTATTGCCAACCGGCCGCCTGTCGCCTCGCCATTCTCAACCAGTACCCATACAGAATTGGAGACAACCATACCCTTAGTCGGTAAGGCAACTGACCCCGAAGGCGACTCCATCTTGTACAAGGCACTCAATCCTGTTAACGGTACGGTGCTGTTCGATTCTAATACTAAGACGGCTACCTTCAAACCCGCGCCGGGATTCTCAGGCATCGCCAGCTTTGAATTGGCCGCCAGCGATGGCTTGAACTGGGGAGTACCAGCGAAAGTAACGGTTAACGTCAGCGGTGCACCGCTGCTTTCTTTGGACTTCGCCGAGCGTCGCCCCCAGCTTTATGCTGGAGATAGTACACAACTGAGAGTTTTGGGCGACTTTGCCGACCAAAAAGGTGTAGTGCTGCCAGCTTCTTACTTGACTTATGCTTCGTTAAACCCAGGGGTAGCACCCATTGACGCTTTCGGGAAAGTGACGGGGCTCGCTGACGGTACTTCAATTTTGAGCGCGTCTCGCAATAACATTCAAGCCGTGACAGCGGCGCGAGTAGGCGAACTGCCGATTGCTGCTGCCAACGATGACGAGTGGAAGGCGCTACTAGCAGAGATTTACGGTTTGGATGTTTACCCGAAAGCAGTAACTTTAACAACAGGAGTAAAGCGCTCTTTACTGGTAGGAATTGAAGGTTTTACTGACTCTCCAGACCTCAAATTTGGCTCTGTCGGCACTCGCTACTTCGTCAGCAACCCCAATATATTGCAGGTGAATTCAGATGGCGTAATCACTGCTTTGGGTGAAGGGGTTGCCAGCGTCACCGTCATCGACGGAGGAGCAGAAAAGGTAGTTCCAGTGCGGGTAAAAACGCCTTTGATGGGCCCGGCGATTGTGGGAGTTGATGGCGGAGTCGTACAAGGCAGCGACGGCTCAGTAGTAATGGTAGCTCCTAGTGCTTTAACTCAGGATACAACGGTTAACATAACGCCACTTAGCAGCGCTTCACTGCCACTGCCATTCCCCGACAGCATGGAGTTTGCTGGGGGATTCAATTTGGACTTGGGGAACACCCCCTTGAATATACCCGTCCAGTTGGCAATTCCAGCCCCAGTTGGCGTACCAGTCGGCACCGAAGTTTTATTTATGCGGAAGGGGTCGCTGCCGGCTGGGGCTGATAGCTGGAACGAAACTTGGCTGATACAGGAATCAGGAGTAGTAGGTGCAGACGGAATGATCCGTACCACTTCGCCACCTTTTCCAGGCGTGACAGAGAGCGGTACTTATACTATTGGGTTATTGCCCGCAGGAATGCCCTCAGTCAGTTCAATTGTTAACGCCGGCACAAAAGCAAATGCTGGACTCATCAAGCTTTCTACTAATCTCAACTTTGAGAATAGCTATTTAGGAGGACAAACGGGTGGAGTCGGTGCAGTCTCCGCCACAGAGAATCAATTCGAGGCGACAACCTCACTATTAGCTTACTTGGCGCAATCTTCAAACAAGCCGCTGGAAATGATCGGAATTCCCAAAGTTGGGGAACCCGCGGTCACTACAGCTCAGGTAGGGCTCAATGCAGAAGGAGTTCCTACAGTCTCGGCAGTTCTCAATGGGCCTGACACAGGGTTAGCAGTCCCCCTCGAACCGCCGTCGCTGGAGTCAGCCGAACTGAAGTTCTCGAACAGCGAACCTGTGATATTTTTAACAGGTAACAATTTCCTCAATGGACTCAACGGCAATCTCGGCTCTAGTTTCGGGGATTTGAAGGTAGACTTCTGGATGGGAGGTAAGAATTACTCTGGGACTGTTGTGCCGGAACTGAGCAGCTCCCTGGGAGAGAACCGCTATAAGGTGGCGGTAAAAGCTCCTATTAACATACCTCTGGGCGAGTCGGAAATTGTGCTGTCACGGCCGCAGAAGGAGCATTTTGGCCCTGGCCCTCTTGATTCTGGTGTGGTTGAGCGTTCGAGTGTTGAAGACATCCAGTTAAAGCCTATATTTTCTGATCTGATTCTGGTAGCGCAACGGAATACTGACAAAATTCAGGTAATTGACGCTCTCAGTTCGGGGACGACTCCGCCGAACCCGCAACAGCAGCCTCCCGAGAATGTGTCGGTAGGCATACCGGGGACAACGGGGAAAGACTGGGATCGTCCGGGACAGTTAGCTGTCACCAGTAATGCTACTCGCGCCTATGTACCTTTGGAGAGTACGGGGCGGGTGGCAATGGTGGACTTGCTGGCGCGGCGGGAGGTGGATATTGATGCTTCTACGGCGACTGTTGATGATATTATTTTGCCACTCGGTGCATCTCCTGGGGCGATATCTATTGACCCCTGGGATAATTATGCCTACGTCACCGACTCTAAACTCGGCAGCATCTATGTTCTGGATATCAATCCTGACTCAGCAAGCTATAACCAGGTTGTCCAGACTATCTCTGTTGAGGGTACGTCAGGACTGCGCCAGATTGCTATCAGCAGTGACGGGCGCAAGCTGTTCGCTACTGCGAAAGATGGTAATATTTACGCTGTGAATATTGACCCAGAAGACCAGCCGACGGTTCCCAATTCTAATCCTCGGAAGTGGTGGGAGCAAATTGGAAAAGTATCGACTCCTACAGGGGCTTGGGGGTTGGCTGCAACTCCTGACCCGCTCAAAATGGTTTTTACCAATGGCAACCCGAACACAGACGGAAGCGGTTTTGGGGTACTGACGGTGAGTGATGACCCGATCAATTGGGCTCCCAAAACTGACTATACAAGTTTAACGCTGGGTAGCGGGTTTGATTTCTTTGATGTAACTGAGGGAGTGGCTGTAACGGTGACGGCTGATGGAAACTATGCGTTTGTGGCGGGTCGTAATAGTAAAAAAATCATTGAAGGTGACAATCCGCTGGCGGGGGGGAATATTGGGATTATTCAAGATCCGTTGGGGCTTAATCCGAAGTTAGTGGCGGCTACTCAACAGATGCCGGAACTGGCAACTAATAATCTGGCTCTTTCTAGTGATGGGAAGTATCTGATTGGTTCTTATCCTACTCTCGGTGGTAAAGGAGATGCTTACGTCTTTGATGTGGAGGAAATTATTAAGACTGTTGAAAATCCTGGTGGTTACGATTTGACGAAGGTGGGTGTTGATAAAATTAATCCGAAGGTTGTTTCTAATAGTTTTGCGATTACGAGTAATCCTTTGGGGTTGGCTGTAGCGAAAAAACCTCATACAAATGTGTATGGTGCTAGTGTGTATGGTGGTAGTGGGGAAGATATTATTGCTCAGAGTGGCTTTAAACCTACTGGTCTAGCTCCCACAACACCACGTCGCAATGCTGATAAGGAAGAACAGCGTAACCGTGCAATTAACATAGTCAAACAGTATGCTGATACAATTTCGTCTAATGCAAGAAAATACAATGTAGCCCCAGAAGCGATCGCAGGAGCAATCCTCTGGGAAGGATTGGAAAACCCTTACGACCCTTTTAGAAGACCCGGATTTACAAGAAGTAACATACCTGGTAAAGTTCACCCAGACAGCAGTATTTTTGGGGAGGAATGTGTAGCGGAAGTGGTAGAAAATGAGCGTTTAGTTCCATTCCCTAAAATCCGGCAAGAAGTAGTTATCTTTCCACCTGTAGGTGCATTGCAAGACCCTTCTTTTTTAGCGCCGATAGCACGTCGAAATTTGATAAATAGCGATCGGGCAAAGAGATTGAAAGAGCCTGCAACAGCCATCATGTATATTGCAGCTATCATGGATCATCACGCAAAAAATTACGAGAAATTGGATCAATATCCCAAATTGAAAGCAGCAGGGTATGATATTAGGCAAGATGTTGGTGTGCTTTGCCAACTTTACCAAGCTGGTAACAGTCAAAAAAGTGCTTCTGGATTTCAAACGCGGTTTATAGCCGATCCAAAGGCACGTCCGATTGTCGGAGACGAAATGGGAAAATGGGTCAGAAACAACATAAATTTTATTAGAATTTTGTTGGGAATGTAATGGTGACGTTAAGTTAAAGGTGACACCAATCAGCAAATAACAAATTATGGACGATACACCTTAGTAGGGAATAAAAAAATGAAGCTAACCATTTTTTTTATTTTGATTATGGTTTTAAATTTGAGCGCTAGTTGTTCATTAAAGCCAAACCAAGCATCAGTTTTACCAGAACAGGCATTCCTTGCCTCTAGTTCTTTCCAAAAGCACAGGCAAGAATTAGTCGGACTGTACCCGATTCAACTCAATGGAAAAATGGGTTATATGGATTTGACGGGTCAGGTAGCGATCGCGCCTCAGTTTGATTATACTGATAGATTTATTGAAGGATTAGCTCAGGTAAAAATTAACAACAAGTGGGGCTTTATAAACCCAGCAGGAAGCATAGTAATTAAGCCACAGTTTGATGAGACAGATAGATTTTCAGAAGGGCTGGCATTGGTAGGAATTAAAGATCGTTGGGGTTTTATTGATAAGACAGGAAAGCTAACCATTCCCATACAGTTTGATTTTGCTTCTAAATTTTCCCAAGGACGAGCTATAGCGATGACTAAAAAAGGGGTGGGCTTTATAGACCCAACAGGAAAGCTCGTCATTGAGCCAACTTATTTTGAAGCAAGAGACTTTTCTGAAGGACTAGCAGGGGTAAGAATACTTAAGACTGGCTTTCCTTATGACTGTTGTGCCGATCCCAATTTTTGGGGTTTTGTCGATCGCAGTGGTAAAGAGGTTATCCCCTTGCAGTTTAGAGCGGTCGATGATTTTTCTGAAGGACTAGCTGCTGTTACAATTTATGGTAAAATGGGTTATATCGACCAAAAGGGAAAGATGGTAATTGAGCCGCATTTTGATTACGCTGGTTCTTTCTCTGAAGGGTTAGCTATTATAAAAATTAAAGAGAAGTGGGGCTATATCAACCGCAAGGGAAAGATGGTAATTGAGCCACAGTTTGATAATGCTAGTTATTTCTCCGAAGGATTAGCTGGTGTATATATCGATCGCAAGTCGGGCTATATCGACCCGACCGGAAGGCTAGTGATTAAAGCACAGTTTGATTTCACTTATCCCTTCATTCAAGGGCTGGCACGGGTAGGAGTTGGCGATAAGGAGGGATATATTGACCCAAGTGGAAAGTATGTATTGGAACTCTCAAAATAAGAAATTCTCTCGCTTGGGGCGGAAGTGAGAATTGGTCAAAGTCGAGTTGGGATAATGGGAAACTAATGCGAATTTCCTTCGATATTGATGATACCTTTATTTGCGATCGATTAGTGGCTGCTACGGTGCTTTGTGGGTAGGATCGGGGGTCGCAGGAGCTGTTCTAATTGCATTGGAAGTAACTGCAAGGTTTTTGGGGTTAGAGTTACGTTTTAGGTCTTCATAGACACTATTACTTATGACAAAACAGAACTGCTTGAAACTTAAATTATCTTGGAAAGACATTGAAAGCTGGAATTACTTAAGAGCTTTGTCTTTACCAACTCTACCGTGGGCTGCTTTTTTTTTACCACTGGTGGGATTGCCAAATGCCCTACTAGAGCAACCGTCTATCTGGGAGTCCATTTATACCCAGGCTTTTATTGAGCATGAGACTCGCTATCGCATGAGGGATTGGACTGGCACACATGGGGAGCGGGGCGAATTGGTACGGCAGGTAGTCACGAAGGCGTTGTGGCTGCTAGCACAGCAGATGGGACGGAATGTGGTACTTGATTTAGAGAAATGGGTCAGGTTTCACTTTTTCTGTCCTGAAGCCGAAAAAGCGATGAATGAGTGGGAAATTACTCTTAGCTATGCCTATATTTCGCCCAATTCCCGTCGTTATCCTCGAAAAGTTCTTCCACCCGCCGTCTTAAGCTGCTACGCATCTAAATTGAATGCAGAGACGGGCAGGATGCCCGTCCCACAAGAAGTGTAGAAAAATTGACTGTCAAATTAGATGCATAACAGCTTAGATCCCATATTACCAGAGATTTCTGAACTGGTAAATCTCGATCGCAGAACCGAGATTAAGGACGCTTGGAGGCGCGTCGCCCCGCCCCCACCATAGGAGCAGATTCCATAGGAATATATGGAACACTGCTATGAAGAGCTCCTGCTTTCTGTCGCATTCGATCGACCCCTGACGCTGAAAGCTTTGCAAACAATTGCCTCTAGACTCAATGGCACGGAACGTTCAGAAGTGATAACGCGGGCAGAGGCTCAAGCTCGGATTATGTATAGAGATGGTAAGCCAAAAAATCTGTGTGGAGATAAGTATTTGCCAGTTGAACTTCCCTGCTTTGATGTTCCATCATTACTTGACTTTTCTACTGTAGATGAGATTGCGATCGACGGAAGCCACCACGAGGATAAGACTGTGGATTAATGAGCGATACATACGATCGTCTTGCGAGCCTCTTTTGAAATGAATTTATGAAAGTCAGTAAACTCCAGTGAAGAACCGGGGTATAATCAAAGGTGAGGAGTGAGAATTGGGAACTCAAAATTGAGAATGTTTCTAAAATCTGACTTCGGAGTTGAGAATTCTGGTACTTTCAAGTGAAATTATGGTGGAACTATCGTGTAAAAGCGAATATGCAATCTTGGCTTTGCTAGAGCTTGCTGATTGCTACGATGAGGGCGAGCCTCTGCAAATTCGCCAGATAGCGGCTCAGCAAAATATTCCCGATCGATATTTGGAACAGTTGCTGGCTACGATGAGACGCTGCGGGCTGATTCGCAGCCAGCGAGGAGCTAAGGGAGGTTATATCTTGGCGAGGGAACCCTGGAAAATTACACTCCTAGAAATTATCAACTGTCTCGAAGGCTCTGAGTTCGATCGAGCTCAAAAAGACTCGCCCGCTCAAACTGTAGAAAGTGCGGTGATTTGGGAAGTTTGGCAAGAAGCCCGATCGATTGCCAACTCAGTGTTGCAAAAATACACGCTACAGGATCTGTGCGAAAAGCGCAATGGCAGACGGCAGCTCGATATCATGTATTACATCTAGTTAATATTCCCAACTAGGAATTAACATTTACTTACATTACAAACTGACAAAAATTATGCGTATTGCTGGGAACATTACAGAATTGGTAGGGCGGACGCCTCTGGTACAACTCAACCGCATTCCCCAAGCTGAAGGCTGCGTGGCTCGGATTGTGGTAAAACTCGAAGGCATGAATCCGGCATCATCGGTGAAAGACCGCATCGGTGTCAGTATGGTCAATCAAGCTGAGGCGGAAGGGCTGATTACTCCAGGCAAAACGGTTTTAGTGGAACCGACTTCTGGCAATACCGGAATTGCTCTGGCAATGGTGGCGGCGGCTAAGGGCTACCAGTTGATTTTGACGATGCCGGATACGATGAGCACGGAACGCCGATCGATGCTGCGAGCTTACGGGGCCCAACTAGAACTGACTCCGGGAACTGAGGGCATGAGCGGCTGCATCCGCCGCGCTCAAGAGATTGTGGACAAAACTCCCAATGCGTATATGTTGCAGCAGTTTCGGAATCCAGCGAACCCGCAGGTTCACCGTTCGACAACGGCTGAGGAAATTTGGCAAGATACAGACGGCGAGGTGGATTTCCTGATTTCGGGAGTCGGCACCGGCGGTACGATTACTGGTGTGGCAGAGGTGATTAAGTCGCGGAAACCCGAGTTTAAGGCGATCGCCGTTGAGCCGGCCAACAGTCCGATACTGTCGGGCGGAAAGCCAGGGCCTCACAAAATTCAAGGTATCGGTGCTGGTTTTGTGCCGCCTGTGCTGAGTGTGGATTCGATCGACGAAATTATAGTTGTTACGGATGATGAGGCGATCGCCTACGGCCGCCGCTTGGCGAGAGAAGAAGGAATTTTGTCCGGTATTTCCAGCGGTGCGGCGCTATGTGCGGCACTGAAAGTCGGCCAGCGTCCGGAAAATGCAGGGAAATTGATTGTGATGATTCAGCCTAGCTTCGGCGAACGCTATCTCAGCACTCCGTTGTTCCAAGATCCAGAACTCAATCTGGCGATGGCCCTCAACTAGGTCAGCCTTCGACCCAAGTCGCCGAAACTCACAGCAGGGCGTACAGTGTACGCCCTGCTTGGCTTGGCTTTTTAGCTTAAAGTATGGCGATAGATTGTAGCGGCATCGATCGCGATCGATGCCGAATTTCTCAACGGTCTTTTTTTGAACGAACCGCTTTCGGCGCGTTAGCTTCGTGGCCGGTAAGCGCTCTTGTCGGGAAGGAAGCAGCTAACAATTGCTGGGAGGACGGCTATAGCGGTTCGATCGCGTGGTGAGGTATGGGGGCGAGTCCTATGCCCTGTTTGGCCAATGCCCTGTTTGGCCAATGCCCTGTTTGGCCAATGCCCTATGCCCGCGAGAGGACCTCATGTTACTGAGAAAGGCTATATATGAGTCCCCAATGTCGATCGGCTTGCCACTTCAAAAGCATCAATCTTTTTCTAAAATAGATTTATGATAATTTGAAAACTGACGTTTTCAACTTACACTTCTTGGCATTTATATCAAATAAATACCTAATAAATTAGCAAATAATGATATTTTTGTCAAGCCTTTTTTCGCAAATTATCCAGATTTCAAGGAAATAACAGCGTGTCTTCCGTTACCAATCACTACAAAACCCTAAAGATTAGCCCAACCGCAACACAAGCCGAGATTAAACAAGCATACCGCCGTTTAGTCAAAGTATTTCATCCAGACAGCCACAGTTCCAAAGCCGATCACGAAGAGATTGTCCGCCTCAATGCAGCCTATGAAATATTAGGAGACGCCCAGCACAGACAATCTTACGATCGGCTATTTTCCGAGCAAACCGAACAGCAATCACCAGTCGCACAAAACGTCAGCCGCCAGCAAACACAAACAGCACGGGACGCTGACGAACAAATGGAACAGTGGCTGATTAAAGTATACAAACCCGTCAATAAAATGCTCAACAGCATCTTGAAGCCGCTTAAAAAGGAAATAGACGAGTTGTCCGCAGATCCGTTTGATGACGAACTGATAGAAAAGTTTCAACTTTATATCGAAACCAGTCGCGAGTTTCTCAAAAAAGCTCATAACTTTTTTACATCGATGCCCAATCCATCTAATGTAGCCGGAGTTGCGGCTCATCTCTACTACTGCATCAATCAAGTCGGAGACGGAATAGAAGAATTGCAGCTATTTACCCTCAATTATGACGATCGCCACTTGCACACCGGTCAAGAACTGTTTAGAATTGCCGCTAGACTGCGGCGGGAAGCACAGGAGGAATTAAAATTTAAAAGTTAGTTAGTCAAGGAGAGGGGGAGAGTGGGAGAGTGGGAGAGTGGGAGAGTGGGAGAGTGGGAGAGGGGGAGAGGGGGAGAGGGGGAGAGTGGGAGAGTGGGAGAGTGGGAGAGTGGGAGAGGGGGAGAGGGGAGAGTGGGAGAGTGGGAGAGTGGGAGAATTGCCCAATTCCCAATTCCCAATTCCCAATTCCTAATTCCCTCAGCATTCATCGCTTAAATCCGTTAAATCCCGATTCAGTGCGCGTTGCCGAACTTTTTTCCCGTATCAAATTCCAAAAAGAACTTGAATTCGCTTGCGAATTTTAAGAAAAGGAGTTTGTTCCAGAGAGTCGTCATCTAACAATCCCAAATCTCTCAAAGCTTGCTGGCGTTCCGACAATTTTTGAGCAATCTGATCTGCTAAATTCGGCTGTTCTATTAAAAGTTTTTGCAAGTCGTGGCGTTCCACCACAAACAAAATTGCATCTTCGCTAGTTTTAACAGTCGCCGTTCTCGGAGTTCCCAACAGCAAAGATATTTCCCCAAAAAACTCGCCCTCGTGAAGCGTAGCAATATACTTATTGGCTTTTTGAGACAGAACTTCGACAGTACCCGAAAGAATAATATAAAAAGAATCGCCAGGATCCTCTTCTTTACATATAACCTGTCCCGCTGAAAACAGTTGTCGATAGCCGTATTCAATTAACTGTCGCAGTTCTAAATCCGTACACTGTTCAAAATAAGTTACTCGCCGCAACAAATCTCGCAGCGTCCAATTACTAGGCGATTTAGACGCTGATTTTTTAGGCTCAGAAACCGTGGGATTAGATTTTAGTTCTGCTGAATGTTTTGCATTCTGCGGAAAAAGTTTGCCGTTGGAATTATCATCTTTGTTGTTATGAAAAAATTGAGTTAACTCTTTCGGGTTTCGCAGCCACAAATCCCGCTGGGGAAACGGAATTTCGATATTTCGGTTGCGAAATTCGTAATCTATTAAAAAATTCACGGCGCTTTTAATGGCATCGCTTTCCTGTGGCTGGTCAATCCAAACTAAAAGTTCAAAATTTAAAGCGTTATCTCCAAAACCGCGAAACCATACTTTAGGAGAAGGATGGGACAAGACATTCGATTCCATCCGCGCCGCAATTAACAGCGCTTCTGTAACTATTACTGGGTCAGATCCGTAAGCAACGCCGACGGGGATGTGGAGGCGGCATCTGGGGTCTCTGTAACTCCAGTTAATAATGTTTGTTTCGACAAACTTAATATTTGGTATGATTACAAACAGTCCGTCAATTGTTTTGATAATTGTGGAGCGGATCGAAATTGTTTCTACTGTTCCTAATAAATTGTCTATTTCAATAAAGTCTCCGACTCTAATTTGGTGTTCAAATAGCAGGGTGAGACCGCTGATAAAGTTGCTGGCGAGATTTTGCAAGCCGAAGCCGAAACCAATGCCGACAACGCCAGCTAAAACGGTGAGAGAAGTGAGGTTGATGCCGGCACCTTGCAGGACGATTATACAGCCAAGAGTTGCTAAAATATAGCTAACGATGGTGGAAATTGCTTCTCGGCTGCCCCGATCCAATCCCATCCGAACTAGCAGGCTGCGCTTGAGTCCTTCACTGATAATCTTAGCTATAATCAAGGCAAATATAGCTAAAACTATCATTTTGAAGATCGCACTAATAGACAGATGAGTGTCCCCGATATAGAATAGCGGGGTTGTCATCGCACCCCAGAAATGTTCAAAAAAGCGATCGGTTCGTACAGTAATCCAATTCATTAATATTTGGTAATGGGTAATTGGTGATTGATAATGGGTGATAAGTTTTGAGCGCAACTGAACGCCAAACTGCTAACTATTGCAGAGCTTAGGCGAAAAACTCGAACGGTGGAGTGCCCTGTGTTGCAAAAAAGATGGATTCCCTTCCGGATATCCGCTTCAGGCACTTTCTCAAAGGCTAGTAACTGATGGGTTAGTAACAGATGGCGAAAAACTATTTTGTAGCGGTATTTTCTGCCGGATATCTGTATGGTGGCGTAAAATGGGCCCGGCGGCTCTCACGAGCGACTACGTGTTGCCAATATCTGGAAAATTGGTAGAAATTCATTTACAGCACCCTCAATTTATTGAAAAATTCCAGCAAAAATTAGTTTATCCTTAAGAAGTAAGTCCTTTACAGAACTTAACAAGCTTACCTTACTTGACTTTTATGCAGTGCATCATCAATCGTCGGGCACAGTTTTCGGCGAGTCACCGGTACTGGCTGCCGGAATTGAGCGAAGCCGAGAATTTTGAACGGTTTGGCCCAACTGCCCGCGCACCGGGACACGGACACAATTACGTCCTTTACGTTTCCATGATAGGAGAACTCGACGAGTACGGCATGGTGCTCAACCTGTCTGATGTCAAGCACGTCATCAAGCGGGAAGTTACCCAGGATCTCGATTTTTCCTTTCTCAACGAAACGTGGCCGGAATTTGAGCAGACTCTGCCAACTACGGAAAACATAGCACGGCAAATTTGGCTGCGCCTAGTCCCTCATTTGCCTGTGACCAAAATTCAATTGTTTGAACATCCCGAACTTTGGGCTGAATATTTAGGAAACGGAATGGAAGCTTATTTAACTTTGTCTACTCATTTTAGCGCGGCCCATCGCTTGGCTCGTCCTGATTTGAGCTTTGAAGAAAACTCGGAAATTTACGGCAAATGTGCTCGTACCAACGGTCACGGTCACAACTATCATTTAGAGGTGACTGTTAAAGGGGAAATTGATGCGCGGACTGGCATGATTGCTGATTTGGGAGCTTTGCAAAAAGCCGTTGACGATTATGTTGTTGAACCGTTCGATCACACTTTTTTAAATAAGGATATTGCTTATTTTGAGAAGGTTGTGCCGACTGCGGAGAATATTGCTGTTCGGATCGGGCAATTGTTGCGATCGCCCGTTCGGGAATTGGGCGCGGAGTTGCACAAGATTAAGCTGATTGAAAGTCCGAATAATAGCTGTGAAATTTACGGTGCTGATTTAGAGGAAGCGGCGACACAAAGTCAGCAGCCGGAAGCGGTTTTAGCTGGGGTTTAGTGCTGAATATCTGCTGGTAGATTCACGAGTCTTCTCTTTAGATCCGAGAGTCCGGCAGTCCGAGAGTCCGACAGGGGTTGAAAACCCCTGTCTCATAGCTAAAGTCCTCTGAAAGAAAACTACAATTAATCATATTTTCCTTCAGAAGTTGGCTCATTTTTAGCTGATTCCAGATCATTATACTTTTGTGAGAACTTCAGAGCGATCGCCTGGAGAATCCTCAAAGATTGCGCCTTGTTTAATCAGGTCTTGCTTCATCGATTCAGAAATGCCTGAGTGCGAGCTGAATCGGGCTTTCTCAACCTTAGTCTTACTCAGGTTGGCACCACTCAGGTCGGCACTTCTCAGGTCGGCACTTCTCAGGTTGGCACCACTCAGGTCGGAACCACTCAGGTTGGCACTATTCAGGTTGGCATCAATCAGGTCGGCACCACTCAGGTCGGCACCGCTCAGGTCGGCACGAATCAGGTAGGCACCACTCAGGTAGGCACCACTCAGGTCGGCACGAATCAGGTAGGCACTATTCAGGTCGGCACCACTCAGGTCGGCACCGCTCAGGTCGGCACGAATCAGGTAGGCACCACTCAGGTCGGCACCACACAGGTCGGCACCGCTCAGGTCGGCACCACTCAGGTCGGCATCAATCAGGTCGGCATCACTCAGGTCGGCATCACTTAAGTCAACCCCCCTCAAGTTTCGATCTCTAATTTCCTGAGTAACAATCTCTCGTACTAGATGCCACTTATTATTGAGTTCGTTACTTTCGTCATCCTCTGAGCTTTTACTCAAAAGATGTCTAAATGCCTGAATAGCAATCTTTTTTACTAGATGCCACTTATTATTGATTTCGTTACTTTCGTCATCCTCTGAGCTTTCACTCAAAATTTGAACATCTTCAACAGGAAAACCGCTTACTTCCTTTAATTCTCCTGATTTGATGAGAGATACAAGCCGATCGATATCCTCTTGAGAACCCTTTACAAATAACTTGATACTGCCCTCTTTAATATCAATTATTTTGACAGTATCTCCCGAATATATTCGTAAAATAGCTTCTAAGCTTTTCAAATTAATATCTGAATTTATCTCTCCTCTTAAAATAACAATAGCTTTAATTTGTTTAGTGTCTTTATCGATAACAGTAACTTGACGGTTAAGTATTTGTGTTAACATTTCCCTACCTACTTCATTATTAATATCAAGGCTGTTGCAATCATTGATTATTTCTAGTTTTTGAGATTGTGCCTCTTCTGGTAATACCGCAATTTTCATCCAATCTAATTTCAGTTCTTGACATATCTTCTTAAAGGAATCAAGCTGAATGGGCTGGCAATTAAAAAACTTGCTAACTGTACTGCGTGCTAAACGCGGAGGTTTGGCAAAGTTACTTTTTGTATCAAATCCTAGCCTGATCAGAGCGTTTTCTGCTATCTTTACACCTTCTGAAGATGCGGTGATAGTTATCCTCGTCTTTTTTTTGATGCTTAGGTCAGTCATAATCTGGAGAGTGTTTTGACACGATCGCTGACAAAATCGAAACTAGAGCATAGGACAATCATAGAGCAATCACAAGATAGCCACAAGTAAATCATTGTGTAGTCAGGGTTTCAAGCATTTTGCTTCACACTAGAAGTATAAAGTTTAGGCTCAACGAAACCCATGAATAACCAGCGAATCACCCACTCTGACTCCACAATAAAAATGATTATTGCCAAAGAACGATCGCGCCAAGCCCACCATAGTTTTAACTTGGCCCTTGTAAGTACCGCAGCCTGTGTCTTCATCAGTTTTGCGGGAGTTGGGCTTGTACTTCTGGGCAAAGCCTCAGAGAGCACTATCACGGCAACTGGAGGTCTGGCATCGACTGCTTATTGTCTCAAGCTGTCCAAAGATGCCAATGACAGACTTGATAAGGTTGCTTCCGATCTCAACGACGATCGATAGCAGGTCGATCGCAGATAATTAGAGCAATAGCACTGACGCAACAATCATCAGGATCGATATAATATCCGAGAGTCCGACAGGGATTGAAAACCCCTGTCTCATAGCTAAAGTCCTCTGAAAGAAAACTACAATTAATAATATTTTCCTTCATAAGTTGACTCATTTTTAGCTTCTTCCACAGCATTATACATTTGTGAGAACTTCAGAGCGATCGCCTGGAGAATCCTCAAAGATTGCGCCTTGTTTAATCAGGTCTTGCTTCATCGATTCAGAAAAGCCTAAGTTCGAGCTGAATCGGGCTTTCTCAACCTTAGTCTTACTCAGGTTGGCACCAATCAGGTCGGCACCAATCAGGTCGGCACCACTGAGGTTGGCACCACTGAGGTCGGCACCACTGAGGTTGGCACCACTGAGGTCGGCATGAATGCGGTAGGCACGAATCCGGTCACCAATCAGGTTGGCACCACTGAGGTTGGCACCACTGAGGTTGGCACCACTGAGGTTGGCACCAATCAGGTTGGCATCAATCAGGTCGGCGCCACTCAGGTCGGCACTTCTGAGATTGGCACTTCTGAGGTTGGCACCACTGAGGTTGGCACGAATCAGGTTGGCACCACTGAGGTTGGCACCAATCAGGTAGGCGCCAATCAGGTAGGCACTCATCAGGTAGGCACCGCTCAGGTCGGCACTTCTGAGGTCGGCACCGCTGAGGTAGGCACTCATCAGGTTGGCATCAATCAGGTTGGCACCACTCAGGTCGGCACCGCTGAGGTCGGCACTTGTCAGGTTGGCACCACTCAGGTCGGCACCGCTGAGGTCGGCACTTCTGAGGTTGGCACCACTCAGGTTGGCATATCTCAGGTCGGCATCACTTAAGTCAAACCCACTCAAGTTTCGATCTCTAATTCCCTGAATAACAATCTCTCGTACTAGACACCACTTATTATTGAGTTCGTTTCTTTCGTCATCCTCTGAGCTTTCACTCAAAATTTGAACATCTTCAACAGGAAAACCGCTTACTTCTTTTAATTCTCCTGATTTAAGGCGAGATACAAGCCGATCGATATCCTCTTGAGAACCCTCTACAGTTAATCGGATGCTGCCCTCTTTAATATCAGTAATTTTTAGAGTCTCTCCTGAATATTTTCGTAAATTCCATTCAACCCGACTTAAATTTTCGCATGATTTTATCTCACCTATCCATTTTATTTTAGCTTTAATTGTATGAGTTTTTTCATCTCTTACAGTCACTTGACGGTAAAATGTTTGTGTGTGCAGTTTCTCCCCTCCTTCATTAATATCAGGGTTGAGGCAATGATTTATTGCTGGTAGTTTAGAGTGTTTTCCTTCTGATATTCCTGCTATTTTCGTCCAATCTAATTTCAGTTCTTGACATATCTTCTTAAAGGAATCAAGCTGAATAAGGCGGCACTGAAAAAACTTGGTAATTGTACTGCGCGATAAAAGCTGAGCTTTGGCAAAGTTAATTTTTGAATCAAATCCTAGCCTTTTCAGAGCGTTTTCTGCTATCTTTACACCTTCTGAAGATGCGGGAATAGTTATCTTCTTCTTTTTTCTCATGCTTAGGTGAGTCATAATGTGGAGAGTCTTTTGAGACGATCGCTTACAAAATCGAAACTAGAGCCTAGGACAATCATAGAGCAAGCACAAGAGAGCGACAAGTAAATTATTGTGTAGTCAGGGTTTCAAGCATTTTGCTTCACACTAGAAGTATAAAGTTTAGGCTCAACGAAATCTATGAATAACCAGCCAATCACCCACTCTGACTCCACAATATAGCAATTCTAAATGAGTCGTAAATTTTTTACCCCACCCCAGCCCTCCCCGATGCCTTGGGGAGGGAGTAAGAAATTCACAAATGATTTAGGATTGCTATAGAAATGATTATTGCCAAAGAACGATTGCGCCAAGCCCACCATAGTTTTAACTTGGCCTTTGTAACGACCGCAGCCTGTGTCCTCATCAGTTTTGCGGGAGTTGCGCTTGTACTTCTGGGCAAAGCTGATTAGGGAACTATCACGGCAATTCTCCGGTCTAGCATGGACTGCTTATTGTCTCAAGCTGTCCAAAGATGCCAATGACAGACTTGATAAGCCGGAATGACTGTTGACTGTTGACTGTTGACTGTTGACTGTCGAAGGAGGGGTGGAAAAACTCAATGGTTGAGTGTTAACTGTTGACTCGATTTTATTATTGTGATGCAACCGGAAACGATATAAGGAGATTTCCTCTTTTGAGGAGGTTGTGCCGACTGCGGAGAATATTGCAGTTCGGATCTGGCAATTGTGGCGGGCCCGTTTGAGACTTGGACTCCGAGTTGCACAACATTAAGCTGATTGAAAGTCCGAATAATAGCTGTGAAATTTACGGTGCAGATTTAGAGGAAGTAGCGAGTGAACGTCAGCAGCCGGAAGCGGTTTTAGGTGGGGTAAGGAGTCAAAAATCGGGTCGGTTGGGGCGGGTTCACCCGGATATTTGGCTAATTGTGCAGATTGGTGAACCCCGCCCTACCAGCCTAATCATGATTCCGAGAGTTATCCAACCGCATTAGTGGCGAGAATATATTCTTTTACCAAAGTTCCACAGCCAGAATTATTGGCACTTTTCCTGAAAAGTCAGCCTGCGCGCGTATTTTGGAGATAGTAAGTCAGCATTCCTCTAGTCAGCTATTCTAACTGCTGAGAGTATGAGGTCGATCGCCCGATCGCTGACAACCAAGCACTAATTTCTCCTAGGTAAGTTGACGTTTATGCGCGTCTCAAATGTAGCTCTCTTGACTCTGGCTGCCCTCGCATCCCAGAATTTAACTGCTAATACTAGCGCCAATCCTGCTGCACCTTCTATCTCTCCTCAGACACCGCAGGCTAGCAACTTTGTTGATGGCATAAATACTACCGCATCCCGTGCCGCTGAGTCAATAAGCTCGCCTGAGACGATCGCCCACGAACAATTTTCCCCAAATACTACCGCATCCCGTCGGGCCGAGTCAATAAGCTCGCCTGAGACGATCGCCCACGACCAATTTTCCCCACGAATTGCTGTAAAATCCCAGACTGGTTTGCTGGTAGCTTCGGCTCAACCAGAGTTATTTGCTGCAAAAAGCCAGGCGAATACTCCTGCTGCATCCGGCGATGAACTAACAAAATCTTTACAAGAAACCTGGCTGACTAAATTAATCGAAACCGGGGTTGAAAGCAATCCTCAAGTTCGCGAGGTTTTCGCTTTTATTTCCCCGCTTACTGGCAGTGCTGAATCTGGCTACGATTTTAATAATACTATAAATCTGCTCAATATTTTACTAATTCTTGGTACTGTATTTCCACCAGTGAGTATTGCCTTTTTTTGGCTGATGCGGCGGCTGGTAATCAAACAGTTGGTTGCTGATGCCAATAAACGATTGCAGGGGATTGGTGTATTGGAATCAGAACTGATAAGTTCTCGCCAACTAAATCAAAAATTGAGGGAGGAATTAGAAGCGCAAATGAGTGCAGCTAAACAATCCATTGATTTTTTAACTAGAGAAAGTGAACTTGCCAAATCTTCCGTCCAGCAAATTGAGACTCTCAAATCTCAATTTCTCATGCACCTGCAAGTTTTGCTGGCAGAAGTTTACGAGAAAAAATCTCAAATTGTTCAAGAAATTTCCCAAGATCCCGCAGTTGTTGGCAAAGAAGCTCTCCAACTCGCACCTCAACCGCAGTTAAACAATTCCCCAAATTCGCAACCTGCACCCCCTAGCGACGAAAATTTCATTGCTGACGATTATATCAAGCAAGGCGAAGGGCTTTATTTTCAAGGCAATTATGATGAGGCAGTAGTCTGCTTTGAAAAAGCTATTTTAGCGAATAATAATTTGGATGAGGCTTGGTATTGGCGCGGAAATGTGTTAATAAAATTGCAGCGCCACGAAGAAGCACTCGCCTGTTACGACCAAGCAATATCAATTAAACCGGATAACTACGAAGCGTGGTATAATAAAGCGAATTTGCTGGGAAAATTGCAGAGGTACGAAGAGGCGATCGCCTGTTACGAGCGAGCAAGTTCGAGCGAATCCCGAAAATACGGTTGTTGGCACAGTATAGCGGCTTTGTTGGGTAAATTGCAGCATTACGAAGAAGCGATCGCCAGTTACGATCGCGCCCTGGCTATCAAAGCAACCGACAGCGAAATTTGGCACAATCGAGGGGCGATGCTGGGCAAAATAGAGAAGTACGCAGCAGCAGTCGATTCTTACGATCGCGCTCTGGCTTTTAATCCCAACAGATACGAAACTTGGTACAATCGAGGCAATATGCTGTGGAGACTGCTGCGCTACAGCGATGCTATTGATTCTTACGATCGGGCTCTACGCATCCGGCAAGACAAATACGAAGTTTGGTACAATAAAGCTGCTGTGCTCGGAAAAATGCAGCGCTATCAAGAATCGATCGAATGCTACGACAAAGCAATAGCCCTTCAACCGCAGGATTTTGAAGTGTGGCACAACCGAGGCGCAGCTTTCGAGAAACTGTCGCAGCACTCCGCAGCAATTGCATCTTACGAATCAGCAATTACCCTTAATTCCGAGTGTTACGAAGCTTGGTTTGGTAAAGGCGAATCTTTGGCTTCATTGCAGCGGAATGAAGAAGCGATCGCAGCTTATGAGAAAGCGATTGCTATTAAGCCAGATTCCTACGATGCTTGGCGTCATCTGGGGATAGCTTTGTCAGAATTAAAGCGCTATAAGGAAGCAATGGCAGCTTACGATCGAGCTATTGCCATCAAACCTGATAATGCGGAAGCTTGGCGCGAGCGAGGCGCAATTGTATCAGAATTAAAACAGGATACAGAAGGATTTGCCGACGGCAAAAAAGAGAAGGAAGAACCAGCCACAATCCAATGAATATTCGGACAGTTAGTTAGGAGTAAGGTGCGCCGCTGCGTGTGGATCCGAGTTTTTTGCCTAAGGTGTACCGCTTTGTGTACACCCCTATTTTTGGTTGGCTTAAGGTGCGCACCGCTCCGCGTACACCCGAATTTTTGCTGCATAAAAGCTCTACAATTATTTTAAAATATCGTCCTGAAATCGGTTGATTTAATAGAAAGATATATAGCGGTTAATGGGTATATGAGGTAGAAAATTAAACTTAAAAAGGTTGACGACACAGGGTTTAGGCGGACTCTATCTTTCTTTGTGAGAAAAGCTATAGCTTAACTAAGCTGTCACGCATTTAAATTGCATATTCAGGGCGGGCGAGACACCCCACAAGACACCGAATTGTTTGTTGACATTCTATTTAAATGCCGCAACAGCTTATTAGCAGTAATAACAATCGGCGATCGGCATTATTTCCTAACTGGAATTAGATTTTTTGTAGCTGCTTTAGGGGCTGAAAACCTCTCGCTCACAAGGAAAACAGGTTGAGAACCTAAAAACGCCTGAAATCTTTGTGAATACTAGATTTATGCCTAGTTTAGCTAAAAGTCATTATAGCTCAGGGTTTAAAGCCATTTTCGCTTCGGTTTTTGTCTAAGTCCCGCTTAGTTGAATAAGTAGTAATTTCCAGGCAAAAATTTAAAAATTTTTGGAACAGTGCTACAGCATTCTCATTTTTCACTATTAACAGGATATCAAAGCAAAAATACAGTTACCAAAACAGCGGGACAGCAAATAATTGCAGTGAGGGATTTGTTTTAGGTAAAAAAATCTAGTCAATAGTGACATAAATACCAGGTTTTTATCCCGAATCATCTGTTAATTAAAATCCCGCAGTCTTGCGCAGAACAATCTCTACAGGTGCTTCTACCAAAACCAAAAATAATTAACCTGTGGAGTAAAAAAAATGGCAAACATAACAGGAACTCTCGGCCCCGATGTCATACCGGGATTTTTACCAGACGGTCGCGTAATTAACCCGGGAACCTTACTGAGTGACGACACCATCAACGGCCTCGACGGCAATGATGCGATCGAGGCAGGGGCAGGAAACGACCTCATATTCGCCGGCCCAGGTAACGATATTGTTAACGGCAACCAAGGCAACGATCAAGTATACGGTGGCAAAGACGACGACCAAGTATACGGCGGCAAAGAGAACGACTTAGTTAGAGGCGACATCGGCAATGACAGCGTTTTCGGCAACAACGGCAATGACACCGTGTTCGGCGGCAAAGACAACGACACCATGTTCGGCGGCAAAGACAACGACTTGATGCTGGGCGACCTCGGCGACGACGTACTCTACGGCGACCTCGGTTCTGATACCATGAGCGGCGGCGGTGGAAATGACATTTTTGCGATCGGGCGAGTCGGCGACGGCAGACCCACAGCCACCACCGGCGGCCCCGGAGTCTTCGATGCCGACCTGATTACCGACTTTCGAGCCGCCGGCAACGATGTCATCCAGTTATTTGGGGGGCTGCAATTCAGCGATTTGCAGTTCATCGACGGCACCGGCTTCAACGGCATCAGCATCGGCAACACCCTAATTCGCGATACCGGCACCGGCGAGTATTTAGTCAACATCCAAGGTTTTAGCGCTGCCCAACTGAGCGCGAATCCGGCCTGGTTCCAATTAGCTGGATTCCCGACACCGACGCCGACTCCAACGCCTGCGCCGACACCGACGCCTGCACCGACTCCGACGCCTGCGAGTATCTTCCAGTTCGACCAAGCGAGTTACACGGTGAATGAAGGCGGCGCGGCTACGATTAACGTTACTCGCACGGGTGGCACGGGTGCTGCAACCATTAGCTACGCTTCTGTTGACGGTTCGGCGACTTCTGGAGGCAGTGCACCGGATTACACTGTGGCGGCTGGTTCCCTGAATTTTGCTGAGGGGCAAAATAGCGCTAGTTTCACTGTGACGGCTTTGAGCGACATGATGCTGGAATCGCCGGAAACGGTGAATTTGGTGCTTAGCGGTGGGAATGTGGGCAGCAATCCATCAATCTTGACGATTCTGGATGTGCCGCCCGTCCCAACTCCGACTCCGACGCCTGCTCCGACGCCGACTCCGACTCCTTTTCCGACTCCGACTCCGACGCCTGCTCCGACGCCGACTCCGACGCCGACTCCCGGTCAAAACACGTTTTTCTTCAGTGCAGCTACTTACAGCGTCAACGAGGGTAGCACTGCTCCGATTACGATCAATCGCGGTGGCGACCTTTCTGTGTCGGCAACGATTGTGTTCGGCACTGGGGACGGTACTGCTCTGGCTGCGGGTTCTCAACCGGATTACACGGCTGTGGTTCAAAAAGCGGTGAATTTTGAACCCGGACAAGCTAGCGCGCAAGTTCCGGTTCAAAGTTTATTTGATAGCCTCACAGAGCCTACTGAGACGGTGAATTTGTTCTTGAGCGGCGGTAGTTTGGCGAGTCCTTCAGCAGCGGTTCTGTCGATTGTTGATACTACTGCTGTGCCTCCTACTTTCTTTTCTTACGGTTCGTCTCCGGGTCCTGTGCCTGATGGCTCTGCTGGAAATTTCACAATTAACCGCAGCGGCAATACTGGGGTTTCGGCTTCGATCGACTTTTTGATTGCTGCTCCCGGCGGCAACCAACCTGTGAATAATGTAGATTTCAATATTGTCGGGCAGTATACTGCGAAGCCTTCTGGTGGTGCGGTGAACTTTAATCCCGGTCAAACTAGCGTCACTCTGACACTTAATAATGTTTCTGGTTTGAATAGTGGCGTGGTGAATTTAGGTTTTGGCCCAGGACCGATCGGTGCTCCGGCATCGACTGCAATTACTCTGCTTTAAGAGTGTTAGTATGGACGAGCAATGCTGGCCCTACTAATATGTCTGCAAGTTGTTAAATGCTTTTTGGATCGGGTTTGTTTTCTAAATTTTTCCTCTTGTTACCGCTCTGTTTGGGGCGGTTTTTTTTATAGTAAATTACTTCGGTTACTCGATCACCAGTTAAATTCGGCTCTGTTTGGGGCGGTTTTTTTTATGGTAAATTTAGGTAAGCTGCAAACAAGGAGAATAGTTATATGTCTGTTCAGCTTCAAAAACGGTTATTTACAGTAAAAGAATATCATTTGATGACTGAGGTTGGTATTCTCTCCGAGGGCGATCGGGTCGAACTCATAGAAGGGGAGATTGTTAAGATGGCTGCAATTGGTACTCGTCACGCAAGTTCTGTTAAGCGTCTCACCAGGCGCTTCAGCCTCATTCCAGAATATCTGGCGACTTTGGGTGTCCAAGACCCTATCCAGTTGACTGAGCGCACTGAACTTCAACCGGATGTTGTATTGCTGGAACCTCGCGCTGATTACTACGCTACTGCCCATCCAGTACCGTCTGAAGTTTGGCTGTTAGTTGAGGTTTCAGATAGTACGGTTGATTATGACAGAGATGTGAAAGTATCCATTTACGCTCGATCGCTCATTCAGGAAGTTTGGCTGGTAGATTTAGTTGAAAATTGTTTGGAAGTCTACCGTCAGCCAGGCCCGAACGGTTATAGTTTAATGCTCAAGTTTTGGCGCGGTCAACAAGTTGCGCCGCTGGCTTTTCCCGATTTAGAAGTGAGTGTTGATTTTATATTGGGTTAGTATGAATAAATAATGGCAGCTTACGATCGAGCGATCGCCATTAAGCCTGAGAATGCGGAAGCTTGGCGCGATCGCGGCGCAGTTGTATCAGAATTAAAGCAGGATACAGACAAAATTGACTCGGGGGAATCTGATATTACAAATGCCTCAGATGGCAAGGTGGAGCAACCTAAGTCAGCAGATTCGATGTAAGAATTGATTATTACATAGCACTTTTCAGTAAAATCCGGTACGCCTGGGAATTAAAATGCGATCGGCGCGTACTTCACTTATTTGAGAATCGGTATAGTGGCTTAGGGGAAAATCGGGTGAGTGCGATCGGCACCGGTGACTCTGGCGAGACTAAATTGTGGGTAGGAACGCCCTGCGGCGTGAGTTGTTACAGCTATTAGCGAAAAAAATGAGCTATGAGGAGGCTCAGTCAAGTTTAAAGTCTAATCATCTAGGCATTATGCCGAATAATTTGTTTATTATAGAAAAGACGGTTTGGTTATAGATATAACTTCACTCTTGCATGATTGCCCCTAGTGAGTTTCAGCCCTACTTACAATCGCGTCTAGATACTTCACGGGAGGACACCAAGCGTGAGGTAAGCGATCGCTATATTCCAACGCTAGCAGAGTTACCCTTGCGGGTACAAACCGCTATATCATCTGAGCCAGACTCACAGGAACAACAAAAGGAGAGGCCAAAGCAGTTCGCAGTGCTAGAGGGATTGCGAAAGTATGCCACAGATCATGTGCTGTTAGTGGGTAAACCTGGTTCGGGGAAATCGACTTCGCTGCAGCGGTTGTTGTGGGAAGAAGCAAGGCAGTGTTTAGAGGCGATCGAGGAGGGTAAGAGTGAGATTCCCCCCATACCTATACTGATTGAACTGCGCGGTCTTAAAGGTTCAGTGTTAGCAGCGATTCAAGAAAAGCTGGGGTGGTGGCTTGACCTTGATGAGAAAACCTTGAAAGCTCTCCTCCGTGATAGACGATTGTTCGTGTTCTTAGATGGGTTGAATGAATTACCTAACGAACAAGCTTGGCAAGCAGTAGATCACTTTAGACAGGTATGTGTTGATTTAAAAGTTCCTTTAATCATTACAACACGGGAATTAGGTTCAGGATTGCTTCAAGGAAATGTTAAGAAGCTGGAAATGCTACCCCTGACTGAGCCTCAGATGGAGGAGTTTGTCTACAAGCAGTTGCCGGAAACGGGTGGGAAACTGTGGCTGCAAATTCAAGGGAAGCTTGGGGAGTTGGCAGAAACGCCATTGCTACTGAAGATGTTATGTGATGTTTTTGAACAGAAGGGAGAGATTCCTAAAAGCCGAGGCGATCTATTTCGGAAAGAATTTGCGCGACGGTATGAGGAATTTAAGCCTGAAAGACTTCGCAATGTTTCTAAGGACTCGCGTCGCTTTGCGTTCGATCTATTGACCTACCTCGCCTTTACGATGGTTCAAGGAGAGCCGCATATCGATTCCTCCAAACCTAGTGCCTCCTGGATTGCTATTCCTAAAACTGAGGCAGAAAAAATACTAGCCACGTTTTTGGCAGGCGATCGCACACCAACTTTGGAGGATACGACAAAAGCAAAAGAGTGGTTAGAGGATTTAGTGGAATGGCATTTACTCCAAGTAGCTAGTGACCGAACCCAAATAGAGTTTCACCATCAACTGTTTCAGGAATATTATGCGGCGGAGCGGCTAGCGCCACAGTTGGCGGAGTTGAGTAATGAAGAATTCCAATATTACTACTTAAATTATCTAAAGTGGACGGAACCGCTAGCAATGGCGATGTCGTTTGTGCAGTCTGAGGCATTAGCAGTGTCGTTTGTGGAGTCTGAGGCATTAGCAGTGCGGATAGTGAAACTGGCACTAGATGTTGATTTGCAATTGGGAGCAAGACTAGCTGGAGAAGTTAAGCGTGAAAATCAAGCCAGAACAGTAAATATGATTACTGATTTAGAAGTTTCAGAAAAATTTAAGGTTAGACTATTGGGCATGACAGGTTCTGATGTTGCTATTCCTTTCCTCAGCCAAGCTCTAGAAAATAATAACGACATCTTTACAAAAAATGAAGTTGCTGATTGCTTAGAGAAAATTCATAGTTCTGCTTCAATTCCTCTCCTTAATAAAATTTTAGAGGATGCTGATTTTCAACTTAAGTTAAAGGCGGCTTGTTCATTAGCTCGTTATGGTGATGAAACGGCTATACCAATTCTTAAAGAGGCTCTCAATAACAAAGAATACCATTTTAGAGCTCTTCTGGCCCTAGAGAAAATCAGTCGAGATGTTGTGATTCATGCACTAAATGAAATCTTGAGTATAGGAGATATAGAGATGCGCCGTCAAGCGGTATCTACTCTTCATGTTTTGATTCAGCAAAAATATGAAAATATAGTACCTCTTTTAATAAAGGCATTGGGTGATGAAGATAGAGAAATTAGGTATCAAGCAGCATATGTTTTAAAAAATAAAGGAGGAGAAGACGCTCTCGCTGCTTTAGCTAAGCTATGGAAAGATGAAGACATTTTAGTCCGAAATATTGTTTATATTACGTTTAAGGGACAAGAAAGAAAGGATTTAATATCGGATCTGACAGAATCTCTTTTATCCGAGGATTCCGCACTTCGTAAGAAAGCAGCAGAAACTCTAGGAAGACTGGGTACAGAATCCAAAACAGCCATTGAAGCACTCTTTAAAGTTGCCTTTGCAGATCCAGAGTTTCAAGTTCGCAATAGTGCTTCAACCGCTCTGATTCAAATCGGCAACTCAACATTAATACAGACATTATCCAAAATTTTAGAACAAGAAGAAGAAAAAGTAATTGAATACAGTTCAAATCACTGTGTAGCAGTTTTTACATTAATGCTGATTCGCTGTAAGGAAGCCATCCCTATATTATCTCGCGTTTTAATAGATAATAATAGAAGTCCTATACTGCGTGGATTGGCAGCTAAAGCTCTTGGTGAAATAGGTGATTCCTCAGTTAATAATATACTTATGGAAATACTGAATAATAATCAGATACATGATTATATCTGGTTTCAGAGTCTTTTGGCTTTAGGAAAACTTGGTATTGAAGGTCTTGAAGGCAGGATCGCTAATTTTCTAAAGCATCCAAATTCTGATAGACGAAAAGAAGCTGTAGAAACTTTAGTAATCATTGGAACTGCTACAGCAAATGTTGGTTTAACTCAGGCTCTTGCTGACGAGGAATTTTCAGTTCGTTTCACTGCTGCTTGTGCTTTGGCAAGAAACGGTGATCGAGCCGCTATCCCTGTCTTAATTGAAGCACTGGGACAGCGAAATTTTATAGGATGGGAAGATACAAAAGTATGCGAAGATGCTATAGAGTTTCTGAGTCAGATTGGAGGAATAGCTCTTATTGCTCTGAAGGAAGCTCTAAATAGTTCGGACTACCAAGTTGAACACAATGCTAAAAAGGCTATTATAAAAATAAGCAAATCTCCCAGAAAAAATTTGTTAAGCAACGACTCTGAAAGCAATGACTTTTTAACATTTGATACTTCCCTTAATGAATTATTAGCAGAATTTAATGATCCTGATGAAGAATCAAATTTTATAGAAAGTTTTTCTTCAGTTTTTGATGCGTATTCGGAATCGGTCTCTGAATTGAATAATGATGCTAGCCCTGAAGATATCTCTCTACTTTATAGACTTTTTGTTGAAGAACAATCAAGTGATTTATTGAATTATATCCTTAATATAATCTTTTCCACTCAATCACGTTGCCAATTCTACAACTATGGCATCACCCGGTTGCCACCCCCTCACAGAACTAAAAGCGGAGAGGGGGAATTAGAAGATTTGCTATATAATAAGTTAGACATACTTACCCAGGAGTTCAAAAAAGTGTCAGAAGAACCCAAGCGCGTCATTCATACTCACAACTACTTTGAAGAAGGCACTCATACTCATGCCCACAATTACACAAACGATGAAACCTTAAAACAACAAACCATCGAACTTCGCCAATTGGTACATCAACTTCAGCAAACCCACCAACCAACCACCGAAGTCGAAGCTGCTGAAATCATTGATGTCGAATTTCGCGAAATCCAAAATACGAACCCGACTCGATGGCAAAGAATCCGAAAACAACTGCAACTTTTAAAGCGCCAACTCCTTAACCCGGAAAGTCACTTTAAAGCCACCAAAGCAACCGTCGCTGAAGTCGCTAAACACTACCTCGAAGAAAGTGTCGTCTCCAAAGCCTTTATCACTTACCTCGAGACTATGAGTGCTGAGCCTGACTAAGGATAATAAATCCTGCAAATCCCGATCGCACTCCCTATCTCCATCCTACGATTCCATCAACGATCGCACCCACTGAAAATCACCCTCGCTCAACGGCGGAACAGGCTGCACTGAATAATCGATCGCCAAATCTAAAGCTGCCTCCTGATAAACTTCACCCAAAACCTCAGATAAATTCACAACAGGTTCTTCATCTCCTGACTGCAAAGGAAGCAAGAATTGAGGAATCGATTCACGCAGATTAAACGGGTATAGTTCAGCTTCCGGACGGAGATTAGCCCGACTAACCAGAATGCGGTAGTGCGATCGAATCGCTTGGGCCATTGGCATAAAGTTTCCCCTTCTCAGCAGATCGATTTCCACCAAGTGAGTAGCGCTGTTCAGAACTTTTTGTCGCTTCGTCAGGTACTTGTCTCGACCTTCACCGCCTTGTTTATTCTTAGGTGAGAGGACTTCTACAACCGTTACCACCCGCCCAGTCTTTACTTCCCTAATCTCCAGATAGCGTTCCGTGATTTCCTCACTTAAAGGTAATGTCACTCGAATTGGCGCCGGCTGTAAAACCCTAGTTGTTACACCAGAAGTTCGTGAGGCTTCAGGGTTTTGTTGAAAAACAGAGGCATCTGGAATACCGACGAGTAGAGCATCCAAGTAAACCCGTTTCTCCACAGCAGCTCGATACTTGGGTATAAGTGAGGGATTGAGCGATCGCGCCAGCTCGACAATCAGCCAGGAGTGAACCTCTGACCACAGAGCAGGATTTTCAAGATAAGGATTCATCCCTGGAAAACTCGGTGTCATAATCGCAAGAGAAGAAATGAGAAAACGGATGATGGAAAGTAGTGCATTCCATCCATACTATATCTATACCTTTTTTTGGTGAGCAATGTCCTCTACCTACCCGTGGCTATACATATCTTTAACTTTATCGTCCTCAAAAAGCTTCTGAATAAAAAAAACGCGCCGATTGATTGGCAGAAAGGTTGCGCCAAATGGGAATTAATCCTGATGAGGTGTGATTGGTTTTAGGTTGTTAAATGGGATACCATCACACTTTTTTTTACAGCATAAATATCAGAAGCCGGGAAAGGGCGATCGCACCACAGTGCAAGCATATAGACACAGTGCAAGCACCCTTTGAGTGCAGATACCCCTTGGCAAGCAAGGCTGTTTCATTCGGGGAGTTTGTCAGATAAATTATACTATAATAAGTTTAATTCCTCAAATCAGTGCAAGTTTTATGACTATTGCCAAATCATTTGAATTGGAAGTCACCCATCTCCCAGACCACACTGAATTACCAGAGTCGGACGGTACTTTTGTAAAAAACTTTCAAGAATTTCCTCAAAGCATTATTCTCACTGATTCACTCCGACCAATATTGCAACGAATTCATCCTGACGGACGCTATCGCATCGGTCAAAATTGTGGGATTTATTGGGGTTTAACTGACCCACTCGAACGCGGTGCCGAAGCGCCCGATTGGTTTTATGTGCCGAATGTTCCCCCACTATTAAATGGTGAGGTGCGACGTTCTTATGTATTGTGGAAAGAATACGTTGCACCGCTGATTGTTTTGGAATTTGTGTCGGGGAACGGTGCAGAAGAGCGAGACAGAACGCCGCCGCCCGAACCCGGTCAAGCCGAAGAACAAAAGGTGGGCAAATTTTGGGTTTACGAACAGGCGATTCGCGTGCCTTACTACGGCATTTATGAAGTGAAAAAAGCCGCTGTAGAAATGTATCATTTAGAAGACAATCGCTATCAGCGCATGAGTGTAAATGAGCGCGGTCGCTATCCGATTCCTCAGCTTGGAGTTGAGTTGGGAATTTGGCAAGGTGAATATGATGAGATGAATTTACCTTGGTTGCGTTGGTGGGATAGTGAAGGGAATTTGCTGTTAATTGGAGAGGAACGTGCCCGAGAAGAACACCTGCGGGCGGAACAAGAACACCTTCGCGCGGAGGAAGAAAAACAACGCGCCGATCGCCTAGCAGCAAAATTGCGCGAAATGGGGATTAATCCTGATGAGGTGTAATTGTTTTTAGGTTGTTAAATGGGGTGCGATTGCCTTCGGGATAGCTTCGCTCGCTTGTACTTTTTAAACAGCAGAAATATCAGAAGCCCCAAAAGACCGATCGCACTTTCGATCTCCTCACCCCATTGTTTATATTAAGATTTCCTTAATTGCTTTCATTTGGTACAGACATCAGTGCTACTATTAACAGCTTAGCTAGGGGTGCCCGAATATCCGGGCTGAGAAAACACCCTTAGAACCTGAGTCTGGGTAATACCAGCGGAGGGAAGCTGTTTATCAAGGAAATTAAATATGCGTACCGAATGGATCGCTAAGCGTCAGGGCCAGAGCAATGTATCTCAAATGCACTACGCCCGCCAAGGTGTAATTACTGAGGAAATGCACTTTGTTGCTAAGCGAGAGAATCTCCCGCCAGAACTGATCCGCGCCGAAGTAGCGCGGGGACGGATGATTATTCCCGCTAACATCAATCACCCGAATTTGGAACCGATGGCGATCGGTATTGCGTCTAAATGCAAAGTCAATGCTAATATCGGTGCATCTCCCAACTCTTCCAATATGGAAGAAGAAGTTGACAAGCTTAAACTAGCAGTCAAATACGGCGCTGATACTGTGATGGACTTGTCCACCGGCGGCGGCAATTTGGATGAAATTCGCACTACGATTATCAAAGCTTCACCGGTGCCGATCGGTACTGTACCAATTTACCAAGCTTTAGAAAGCGTTCACGGTAATATGGAAAGTCTGACCCCCAATGACTTTCTTCACATCATTGACAAACACGCTCAACAAGGTGTTGATTACCAAACAATTCACGCCGGAATTCTGATCGAGCATTTGCCGTTGGTAAAAAATCGGTTGACTGGGATTGTCTCTCGCGGCGGCGGCATTTTGGCCCGGTGGATGCTGCATCACCACAAACAAAATCCCCTCTACACTCACTTTAACGACATCATTGAAATCTTCAAAAAATACGATGTTTCGTTTAGTTTGGGAGATTCTCTGCGCCCCGGTTGCACTCACGATGCGTCGGATGATGCTCAATTAGCTGAACTCAAAACTTTGGGACAATTAACTCGCAAAGCTTGGGAACATGATGTGCAGGTAATGGTGGAAGGCCCGGGCCACGTGCCGATGGATCAAATTGAGTTTAATGTCAAGAAACAAATGGAGGAGTGTTCGGAAGCACCCTTCTATGTTTTGGGGCCGTTGGTGACAGATATTGCGCCTGGGTACGACCACATTACCTCAGCAATTGGGGCCGCGATGGCTGGTTGGTACGGTACTGCAATGCTGTGTTACGTGACGCCGAAGGAACACTTAGGATTGCCGAATGCTGAGGATGTCAGAAACGGGCTGATTGCTTACAAAATCGCGGCTCACGCTGCAGATATTGCACGGGGCCGTCCGGGTGCGCGCGATCGCGATGATGAACTCTCGAAAGCGCGTTACAATTTCGATTGGAACCGTCAATTTGAGCTGTCATTAGATCCAGAACGGGCAAAGGAATATCACGACGAAACTTTGCCGGCAGATATCTACAAAACTGCTGAATTCTGTTCGATGTGCGGACCTAAGTTCTGTCCGATGCAGACTAAGGTTGATGCCGATGCTTTGACGGAATTAGAGAAGTTTTTGGCTAAGGAACCTGTAGCCCAAAGCTAATTGGATTAATTCGTAGGGTGCTGATAGCGCACCTTACTTAATCCTAAAGCTGTTTCATTTCTTCTGGGGCGGGCATCCTGCTCGCCCAAAAGTAGCGTGCTGATGGCGCACTTTATATCAAATCCCTTGACATCGGAATTATTATCTCTCTCTTATCTTTCTCTGTGTCCTCTGTGCCCTCTGTGGTTTAATCATCCCGATACAACCGGAATTGATATTACTTAAGGTTATATCGCAATCCTAAATCATTTGTGAATTTCTTACTCCCTCCCCAAGGCATCGGGGAGGGTTGGGGTGGGGTAAAAAATTTACGAGTCATGCAAGGATTGCTATATTAAAAAGGGTTTCCGAAAAGAAGAATTGCGATGTTTCCTTGCAGGTAATTTTTTGTTACCAAGGAATCCAGAATTTTATCGAGATTGGAATGAGCAAAAAAAGTAGCTATTTGCTCTTTAGTTAATAGCTTGCCATCTGGGTCATGCCCAAATTATTTATTTCGCCTTGTCAATAGAAAACTCTTCATCAACTCAATTTCGTCTAAACGGCACTCGCCTCGCAAACCCAGTTCCCAAGAATGAAGAGAATTGCCACTGCGATAGTCAATTAGCCGCCTACCCTGTACTGGTAAACTAACTGAGCGTGGGGATTGACTTCGCTGCTTAAGAGGCATTCCGTTTCCAGATTCAAGGAACAGCGGCGGATTCAAACGCTAATTTCATGCCGCCTATTCCTGCGAATAAGTCAATAAAACGGATTTTTTTCATGGCGATTAAGCCGGCGGTAAAAACTCCTATTTTGTACTGTTTTTTAATGGAGGCAGATCCTCTAGATCTTCATTACCAGGCAGAGCCTGGTAACGAGAAACGAGAAATTTTCAATTCCTAGGGTGGGTTAACGCAGCGCCAGGCTAATGCACCATTTGAGCTAAGTAAAAGATTTACCTGGATATGTTAGCTCGCGCTGTCTGTTGGCACATTGAAAGAATGCGGCGATCGTTTGAGCTAATTGTGCGAATAGAATGCAGATTTGTTAGCTGAGTATTGACTTCAACTGTTTGAATTTTTCCGGCTGAGATTGCCTTGCCGTACAGTGTATTTCCCTGAATTTTACCAGTGAAGCACGCAAAGTCCGATCGCGGCGCGTAGATTGCACCAACGACGCGATCGTTCTGGCGTTCAAACACAATATAGTTTTGAAGAACTTGGTTGGGCTGTGGCGAATCTCCGTACAGGTAAATACCATCTGGCAAAGCAGCAACATTAGTCTTAGATGGATTTTGTTGTGCTTGAAGCGGTTGTTGCTGAATTCCAACACCAATTAGTGTCAGAGGACAAATAAAGGCTGTTGCCAGTAGTTTCCATTTCCCTTTAATAGATGCAGGTAAAATCATTGCTGCTTCTCCTTGCGTTGGGTCATGTAACATTTTAAAACAGTTTTCTCTAGTTAATATCTCACTCAGGTTATAATTCCGCTATGCTAAAATATGCCGATTGGTAGAGATTCTGAACCTGAAAGCTTGCGCTCCTTTAGCACCGAAAACTTTATTTTCCCTTGTCCTCCAAGTACCTGAGCTGATTTTGATAATAAAATTAGAGGGGGCATAGTTTCTAATCCCACCCAATAAAACACCGATTTCCTCACTTCAAATGGAGGCAGAGCCTCTAGATATTCATTACCAGGCAGAGCCTGGTAATGAGAAAAAAATATGAGAATTCTTGTGGAAGAGGCCCGAAAGCCTGTTCATGAAAATGGTGATATTCGGTCAATCGATTTGAGATTTGAGATTTGAGATTTTAGACTGAAGCATTGACCCCACGGATAAATTCGGGGGCAAGTCGATCGGATACAGGTTTTTTATTTCTCCAGGGATGAATCCGGGGGCTTGTATCCTGGATGCTTTCGGTCAATCGATTTTAGATTTTAGATTTTAGATTTTAGACTGAAGCATTGACCCCACGAATAAATTCGGGGGCTTGTTGATCGGATACAGGTTTTTTATTTCTGGATCCTGAGTCTGCGAAGGAATGAATCCGGGGGCTTGTATCCTGGATGCTTTCGGTCAGTTCTATCGCACTTTTGCCTATTTTTTGCTAGCCATCCACTTTTGAAGATCGTTAATCGTAAAAACTGTTTCAAAGTTTAATCCAACCGATTGATAAAACTGGGCACCACCTTGCTCTCTGTCAATCAGCGACAACACGCGATCGACTTTATAACCCGCACCCCGCAACCGTTCCACCGCCTGCATCGCCGACTTACCCGTCGTCACCACATCCTCCAAAACCGCCACATTCGTGCCCTCTGGCAACAGTGGTCCCTCAATGTACGCCATTGTCCCGTGTCCCTTCGTCTCCTTTCTGACAATTAGCGCCGGAATCGATCGACCTTCGAGAGCCGAAACCACACTCACAGCAGTTACAATCGGGTCAGCACCCAAAGTCAAACCGCCCACAGCTTGCACATCCGACGACAGCATCGACAACAGCAAACGCCCCGTTGCCAAAGCACCTTCAGCGTGCAGCGTCACCGGTTTGCAGTTAATGTAATAAGAACTTTTCTGCCCCGAAGACAGCACAAAATCGCCTTCGCGATAGGCAAACTCGCACAACAAATCTAGAAGTCGATCGCGCAACACTTTTAAATCCGCAGCATTCATAACTCACACCGTGTAAAAAACACAAATAATCCGCCGATAATCAGTTTATAGTGGAATCGGAATTAATTAAGGAGGCTGAATATATGAGTCAAAAGTTAAAAAGCCTGAGCGGCGCGTTGATTCTCGCTGTCGCCTCTGCCGCGCTGGCATCCGTCAAACCAGCTCAAGCACAAACAGAGCGATTTCACCCGATTGCTGACGACTTCAACCGACAAATCTTTGAAGCTTCAGGAGACTTTTACCACAACGTCAGCTTGCAAGGTTACTTGGGCGACTATTTAGGCATCGGTTCCCCCAGCGGCGTCGTTGCCTTTCCCGAAAAAGAAATTGAGCGGGATTCGAGTCGCGTCAGCGGCCTTTACCGACGAATAATGCAGCGGCAAGTTTCCAGCGACCCGATTCTCCGCGTCCCGGATGCAGTTAATCCCTTCGATTCCTCAGTCATGGCACTGCCTGCAGCTTGCCAGTTAGCACCTCAACCGAGCGGCTGTTTCCCCAATCCCGCCGGGCTCCAAGATCAGTCACTTCCAAGAGACCAGCAAGATTCACAGAATGATCCAGGTCCCGTCCGAGGACTTTATCAAGTATCGCCGACTCGCAAAAATTAATCGATCGACAGTTGCGATTTTTGAGCCGAGGCGGGTTTACTCTCATCTCGGATTTGTCTGAGAGAGAAAGTCTGAACCCGCCCAAAAATTCATGTTTTGGCAATGCTTTCGGTAAACGCGCAACTGGCTTTTTTTTTTACTATCGCGGTTATTTTACAGGACTAAATATTATCCAATATTTATCAAACAATGCTGCCGTCAGGCATGATTGTTCCTTTCAAAATAGCTTGACCCAGATTAGCTCCCGCCAAGTTCGCTCCTCTGAGATTTGCCCCGGTCAAATTCGCCCCTTTCAAATCAGCTTTGCCGAGGTTTGCCCACCGGAAATCGGCAGCGCTCAACTCCGCAAAACTGAGATTTGCCTTGAAAAGATATGCTCCCGTGAAGTGAGCTTCCCCGAGGTGAGCTTTAGAGAAATTGGCTGCATAGCAATGTGTTTCAATGAATTCGGCTTGAGTGAGATTGGCTTGACTGAGATTAGCAAAGTTGAGGTTGGCGCCCATCGCATTAACTCGAAACATCACCGCACCGATTAAATTCGCATCTGCGAAATCGGTTTGTTGGAGATTGGCCGCAGTGAGGTCAGACCCAATTAAATTAGCACCGCTCAAATCAGCTCCCCTGAGGTCGGCCGCTCGGAGGTTGGTTCCAGTTAAATTAGCTTTAATTAAATTAGTTTCGAGCAGTTGCGATCCGGCAAGATTTGCTAAACTAAAATTAGATTCTGCGAGGTTTGCCGAAATTAATTTAGCCTTAAACAAGTCTGTTTTAAAAAGGTTCGAGCGCCAAAGATGCGCACCTCGGAGATTTGCTTCTGCGAGGTTAGCTTCGCTGAGATCCGGTTCTATATTTGGGTTGAGACTTCTCCATTCAATCCAAGTAACTGCACCTTTTTTTAACAGCGCTAAATGCTGTGTGTTTGCCATAATTGCATCTCCTTTAACGGCTATTCCTTGCGACCAAAAATTGTTGGATTTTCTCGACCCGTCACGTTTTCCACCGCCGCAATTGCTGCCTGGGAACCTGCTATAATATCTCGTTCTGCGCCGCCGAGGTAAAGCCGTCCGAAACTGCCTACAGCCTGAACCTCTAAGATGTTAATAGATGCGCCTTTTTCTGCTTCATTGGCCGCCAGCGCTGCATAGGCCGCAGGTTCTACTTCTAAGACATAAAGCGTTTGTCCCGCCAGCAGCAACTGTCCGCGGCGGCTGCGGTTGATTAATTGTGTTTGGTGGGGGTCAATGTTGCGAATAATTTGACTGGAAATCACTCGCGGTTTGATACCTTCTTCTCTGCGGACTCCGATGAATTCTAGAATTGCTTTGCCTGCGGCCCGAGTTTCCCCCTGCAGGCCCGAGTGTACTTCCAGAAGGCCGTACAAGCGTTCGACTATCTGGACTCCCGGGCGCACCGAGGCAGATTTGAGGGCGACATCGGTAATTCTGTTAATTTCGATACCGGGCGAGATTTCAATCCACAGCGACGCATCCCCCGGCAGCGGCAAGAATCCGGCGGCGACTGTGCCGATGTATGCTGCGTGCTGCGGCTGCAAGTTGTCTAGAAATACGTAGCTGCGTAGCTCTATACCCAAAAGTTTTTATCTCCGTCGATCGAGTTCCCACAGTTGTCTGTGCAATATCTGAGTTTACCTTTTTTTGTCAACAACACTTTGTCTGTTGTCGGGACTGCCGGAGTTCCTCACAAGCCATCGATGTGCCAGGCCCGCGATTTCTAGTGTCGCACTGCCTCACAAGCGAGCAATGTTTAATTTCGTCTTGCTGCTAAAAATGTGATATCAATCTGTAGTTATAGGTGGAACATAAGTATGTTTACTGCTAGAGGTGGATTTAACTTTAATAGGCGATCGATATAGTTGTGATAGTTAAAGATTTTAACCAACAGAGAGCATTTGAATTATGAAACGTTCTGATTTATCCAAAGCAATCGGTGCAGGTATTATCGCTGCTGGTTTAGCTCTAGCACCAACTCATCTGCCTGCTTCTGCTCAGACAGATACAACTGGCGGTACTACGAACGGTACTAACACCACTACCACCACCACAACTCCTGGTTCCGATGTCGCAGGTGCTGATGCCGATCGCGATTTTGATTGGGGATGGTTGGGATTGCTTGGCTTGTCGGGTTTGTTCGGTTTGATTCCCCGCAAACGCGAAGAAAATGTCCGCTATACCACTACAACGGGCGATCGCGATCCAGCCGTGCGCACCGACTACCGCTAAGAATTGAGTCGAGCGGCGGCGGGCACCCTGCAGGATAGTTGTAATAGTTAAAGATTTTAACCAACAGAGAGCATTTGAATTATGAAACGTTCTGATTTATCCAAAGCAATCGGTGCAGGTATTATAGCTGCTGGTTTAGCCCTAGCACCAGCTCATCTACCTGCTTCTGCTCAGACAGATACAACTGGCGGTACTACGAATGGTACTAACAGCACAACCACCACCACAAGTCCTCGCTCGGATGTTGCAGGTGCTGATGCCGATCGCGATTTTGATTGGGGATGGTTGGGATTGCTTGGCTTGTCGGGTTTGTTCGGTTTGATTCCCCGCAAACGCGAAGAAAATGTCCGCTATACCACTACAACGGGCGATCGCGATCCTGCCGTGCGCACCGACTACCGCTAAGAATTGAGTCGAGCGGCTGTGGGCATCATGCAGGGACAGGATGTTTTAACCTGTCCGACGATAGCAAATAATCATCAAAAAACCTCCATCTGTGGGGGTTTTTTATTGGAGATGATGCGCGATCGAACGACTATAAAATTGGTTAGATCTGATATCAATTCCGGTTGCACCGTCCGTGATTGTTGACTGTAGACTGTAGACTGTAGACTGTAGAAGTCGGGGTGGAAAAACTCAATGGTTGAGTGTTAACTGTTGACTTGATTTTATTATTGTGATGCAACCGAAAACGATATGAGATATTGTACCGTCAAGAACCGGCTTTCGACCTGTTCCATAGTAGATGGATTTTCTTCTGTGCCGTTGCTCTGAGCAACGCCCATAAAAGCCTTATTGAGAATAGTCCAACATCTCAGATCGAACCGGATTTGATATTATTTATTTCTTCCTTTCTTCTTCCCTTCTTCCTTCGCGTTCTTCGCGTCTTCGCGGTTCATTAAATAAAAACCTTTCAGACACAAAAACACCTTAAACAATGCTTTCGCCCGATCGATCCAGCACCCCCAAAATCGCCTGCACCAACTTCTGGGGGTCTAAAGGCTTAGAAAGGTGCCGCTGGAACCCTGCAGCCAGCGCCTGCTGATAGTCAATTTCTCCAGCATAAGCGGTGAGGGCGATCGCCGGAACCAGTCCCCCTTGCTCCTTAGGCAGAGCCCGCACCTGCTGCAGCAACAGATAACCGTTGGTGTCGGGCATTCCAATATCGCTCAACAGCAAATCCGGCACAGACTGAGTTAAAACCGCCAAGGCATCGGCCGCGTTAGAAACTGCTGTAACCCTTGCCCCAGAATTCTCAAGCAGAAAAACCACCAAATCTCGCGCATCGGCATCATCATCCACCGCTAAGACCTTGATACCGCTCAAATTGAAGGATTGCTCCGGCGGCCCAGCTGCTGCAGGACTTGTCTGAGGTTGCACGGGCATCAGGGGTATCCTGACGGTAAAAGTCGCGCCTTGTCCTTCGCCTGCACTTTCCGATTTCACCGTACCGCCGTGGAGTTCGACGAGATGGCGGACGATCGCCAATCCTAAACCCAACCCGCCAAACTTGCGCGTCATCGTGCTGTCAGCTTGCCGGAAGTAGTCGAATACATAGGGCAGAAAATCAGCTTCGATACCTTTTCCAGTATCAGTTACAGTAATTTTGGCGTCGGTGTCAACCCGATCGAGAACGACTTCGATTTTGCCTCCGGGCGAGGTGAACTTGACGGCATTTGACAGCAAATTCCAGACTACCTGCTGAAGTCTGCCCGCATCGCCCAACACCGGGCCGAGATTCGGTGCAAATTGAGTGCTGATTTGAATCGACTTAACTTCCGCCGACAGACGCACCGTTCCAATGGCAGCGCCGATCGCGCCGGCTAAATCCACCGGTACAACATTCAAGCTGAGCTTGCCTTGCAGAATCCCCGACACGTCGAGCAAATCTTCGATCAGCTGGGTTTGTAGTAGGGCGTTGCGCTCGATCGTCTCTAAGGCGTAACGCTGCTTTTCCGGTGTCAGAAGGTTCGCTCGCAGCAGCTTCGTCCAGCCCACAATCGGATTTAAGGGAGTCCGCAATTCGTGGGACAAAACAGCCAAAAATTCGTCTTTGACGCGGTTAGCCCGTTCTGCTTCTTCCCGGGCAGCCTTTTCCCCGGCTAGAAGGCGTTCCCGTTCCGCTTCTGCAACTTTTCGATCGGTAATGTCAGTGTTGGTGCCACACCAGCGCAGCACCTTGCCTTGCTCGTCGCGAATCGGGACGGCGCGGGAGAGAAACCAGCGGTACGATCCGTCTGTGCCGCGCAAGGGGAAAGTATCTTCCCAGGCTTCGCCTGTTTCAATGCAGCGCCTAAATTTTGCGACAACCCGATCGACGTGTTCCGGGTGGTGTACCTGCTGCCAGCCCCAGCCTTGCATTTCTTCTAGGGTCCTGCCCGTGTAGTCAAACCAGCGCTGATTGTACCAGAAAATCCCGCCGGTGGCATCTGTCATCCAGGCCAACTGAGCGATGTTGTCAGCTAGAGCGCGGAACCGAGCCTCGCTTTCGTGCAGGTCCTGCATGGCTCGCGCGTGCAGGATCACCGTCCAGAGGCGAGCCACCATTTCTTGCATCAGCGAAACTTCATCGGGCCGCCAGTGTCGCACCGCCTGTGATGTCAGCACCAAAAGAGCCACCCAGCGCCCTTCCTGAAGGCAGGGAACATCGACCAAAGCGCGAATGCTAGCGGCCCCGTAGTTAGCGACCAAATGCGCTGTATGCGGGTGATTAGCGATATCTGAGATGACAAGTGTTTGACCTGCCATAGAGAGAGCTTTCAGTTCTGCCGTCTTAAAGTCGGAGAGTTGATAGGTGCCGGCGGCGCTGGCAAGGTCGGACTGGTGCCAGTCTTGGCGGACAATTGCCAGGTCGGCTTCTAGATTGATTTCGTGCCATATGCAGCGATCGACCTTTAAATACTCTCCCAGACTGTGCATGGCTTCCCACAACATTTCAGCGGGGTTGGAGCCCTGCCGCAAGCGGATTTCGAGCTCGGAGAGAAACTGCTCGTTGAGTTGGGCTTGTTTGCGATCGTGAATATCGGTATTCGTGCCGATCCACTCGACAATCTCGCCCCCTGCGTCGCGAATCGGGATGGCGCGCGACAAATGCCAGCGTTCCATTTGGTCTGCTGCCCGCTGCAGGCGCAGCTCAAGTTGATAAACTTCTCCGGTGATCCGACATTCTTCCCAGCGGGCAAAAGCTTGTGCCGCATCGGACGGCGGCATCACGGACTCCCAATTGTTTTTAGCGGCTTCCTGGTAAGACATTCCCAGATATTCCGACCATTTTTGTTGATTGGTAAAGCGAATTTCCCCGGCGGAGTCTACGTTCCAAATCAGGTGGGGAAGCGACTCAGCCAGGAAGCGGAAGCGGCGGTCGCTTTCTGCTAAGCTTTCTTCGGCTCGTTTGCGATCGTCAATATCAATGCCGATACCGGCCCACTGCACCACCTTTCCCTTCGCGTCTTTGAGGGGGACAAGTCGCGCTAAATGCCAGCGGTAGGTGCTGTCAAACCGGCGCACCCGGCACTCGAATTCGTAAGATTCTCCTGCTTCAATCGCCTTGGTGCGCGTGGCGACAACTGTTGGCAGATCGAGAGGATGAAATAATTCCAGCACCGGCTCCGCCAGCGGCAATTCTGCTGGAATGATGCCCGTGTAGCTTTGCCAGTGCTGGTTGCAAAACTCTAACCTGCCGTCGGCAGTGTTGATCCACATTAATTGCGGGACGGCATCGGCGAGGGTGCGGTAGCGATTTTCGCTTTGCCGCAGTGCTTCTTCTATTTGCCGGCGCTCGGTTTTGTCCTGCATGATTTTCAGCAAACCTTGCACCTCGCCGGCTGCGTCGCGCAGGGGCATCACCAGCCCGCTGCCCCAAAAGCGGCTGCCGTCTTTGCGGACGTGCCAGCGCTCGTTTTCTGCCTTTCCCTGAGTCAGGGCTATGTGCATTTCTGCTTCCGGCCTTCCGGCAGCAGAGTCTTCTGGGGTGAAGATGATGCGTCCGTGCTTGCCGACGATTTCAGCTTCGGTATAGCCCAGCAATCTCTCGGCGCCTGCGTTCCAACTGGTAAGGTGTCCGTCAGTGTCCAGGGTGAAGATGGCGTAGTCTTTGGCGCTGTCGAGAATCAACTGCAGGTGGGCTTCCCGATCGCGCAGTGCTGCTTCTGTTTGTTTGCGCTTGGTAATGTCGGTTGTGAAGCCGACAACTTTGGTCACTTCACCTTGCTGGTTGCGGATCGCACAGCCGCGTTCCCAAACATCGATCCAGCGCCCGTCTTGATGCCGGACTCGGTATTCGAGTTCGTAGCGCTCAGCACTTAAGATTGATTCCCGCCCGGCTTGGAGGCGCGCCAAATCGACGGGATGGATGCGTTCTATCCACCACTCTGGTGTTGCCGGTGCATCGTCTGGGCGGACACCGACGATCGAGTACAGTCCCTCGGAACGGTAAACTGAGTTCGATGCGAAATCCCACTCAAACACCATGCCGTCGATCGCCCTTGTAGCTAACTGAAAGCGGTTGTTGCTTTCTTGCAAGGCGAGTTCGGCCATTTTGCGATCGGTAATTTCCTGCACCACGACATTAATCCCGACAATCTCCCCGCCGGTGTCTTTGAGCGGCAACCAATTCAGCAGCCAAGTGCGAACAACACCGGGTTGAGCTTTGGTTTCACCGCTGATTTCAAAATTCCGCTTCGGTTCTCCGGTTTCGAGAATGCGGCCCAACACAGGTTCGGCTGTGTCTGCCAAGTCGGGGACAATTTCCCGTAGGGTGCGGCCGATGTGCATTTCGACGGGCAAGCCGTTGATTTTGGCCAACCCCTGGTTGAGCCGCACGTACCGCAAATCTGTGTCTAAAACGGCCAAACCCACGGGAGTTGTTTGGTAGAGCCACTCTATCTCTGCAAGTTGACGGCGCACGGTTTGCTCGCTCTCGTGCAGGGCGAGTTCGGCCATTTTGCGATCGGTAGCATCAAATATTACTCCGATAAACCGCACTGCTTCGCCTGAGGAGTCGTAGAGATGGCGCCCGAACGCGCTCAACCAGCGGATTTCTTTGTTGTCTGCCCGGATGATGCGGTATTCGGGGGAGTAGAGCGATCGCGTTTCCCGAGCTGTTTTGATTGCTTGCATGACTTGCTTTAAGTCGTCTGGATGCACGCAGCTTTTCCACACAGCCCGGGTTGTTTCGCCACTCGGTACGGGTTCGCAGCCGAAAATGCTGAAAAGGTTCGCCGACCAAATTAGTCGATTTGTTCGCACGTCTAAATCCCAGGTTGCCATGCCCGATCCTTCGATGGCGATGCTCAAACGTTCTTCGCTTTGTTTGAAGGCAATTTCAGTTTGTTTGCGATCGCTGATATCTGTGAGGGAACCCACGGCCCGCAAGGGATTGCCTGAGGAGTCCCAAATTGCTCGCCCTCTGGCTAAAACCCATTTTTCGCGCCCGTCGGGACAGTGGATGCGGTACTCGCAGCGATAATGTGAGGTTTCTCGATGCAAGTGCTGCTGCCAATTGCTTTGCATTATCTCCGCATCATCGGGATGAATGTAGCTCAAAAATTGGCTGAAGTCCTTAACTTCTTCCGGTCCACGTTCCAAAATCTCTAAACAGCGATCGCTCAGGATCTGGCAATTTGTTTGCAGGTTGCAATCCCAAATGCCGTCGTTGTTGCCCTGCAAGGCTAGCTGCCAGCGTTCTTCGCTTTGTCGCAGGGCTTCTTTTGTTCGATCGGCGCGATCGATTTGTAGGGCGGCAACGGCAAAGTCTGCTAGGGCGATCGCGATCTGCAAGTCTTCGGCATCGAACTGGCGATCGTCCTGGTGAGATACAATCCATATTGCCCCCAGCGGTTGATTTTCTGCTTGCAGCGGCACAACTAACGCTTCGGCGATCGGCAATTCTAGCTGCTGCAAGTCGGTAAAGTATTTTTCTGGAGCGAAATAAAGCTGGGGAGTTTGGCGATCGAACCCGGCTCCGGACAAACGCAACGTGCGGGGTGTGTTTCTGTTTTTTGCTGCGAACCACGCGCCCGCCAAGGCTTTCCACCGAAAGATTTGTTCGGAACTGGCATTTTCTTCTAGCAAGCAGACTCCGACGCTTCCTGCACCACACAAATCTTGAGCGATGGCAACCAGTGTTTTGAGCAGCGTGTGGGGCGAGGATGCCAGTTGTCGAGCCAGCGTTTGCAGCGCCCGGTTTTCTGCTTTGAAATCGTGAGATCGAGGGGTGCGGCGCGACAGTTCCTCGGCGATCGGAATGCCGGTTAAATTAGTTTGTGGGGTTTGCCAAGCTTCCATCAATTAGTCGTCTCTACGTCTTTCGGTATGAGCTGGCGAGCGTATATCAGCGCGCTGTTAAAGCATCTGTTATATTATAGGCTCTACCCACATACAGAATATGCGATCTATCTTGGAAATTACTTTTTAGTTTTCCGGCTAGTTGATTGGGAGCAGTCTAATTTTGTAAAAAGCGTTTTTTAGGAGTGCGAGCATCCCGATCGCTTTATATATTTTTAGCGACCAAGATGCTCGCACTCCTGTCAAAGCAAAACAGAGATGTACTCAGATGATGGGAGCATCTCAATGAAAGTAAAAAGCGTTGTTTAGGAGTGCGATCGTCCCGCACAAAACATTATATACATATAGCAAGCAAGGTGTGGAACCCGCGATTTATAGTGCCGAAGTGCTACAGCGAGCAATATTTAATTTTGTGCGCCTGCTAACAATCTCATATCAATTCGCCCCCACAAAGCTTTAAAATAGTATTCAAAAAATCCTTTAATTCAGTACACTTTTTAGCAGCATCCATGAGATCTTCTCCATCTAATATGCTTTTTGCATCCCGTGCTTTATCATAGCTCCGACGTTTCCCCTGTTCAAATATTTCTTTAATCCGATAAGAAGGTGGATTATTGTGATTTACCAGTTCAGGAGAACCGCTAGGAACCGCTCTATTGCCTCCTGATATTTTCTGAATTTTTGACCAAAAAGGTAACAGCCAAGCTTCAAAGTCATGGGAAGCTGCATGGGGATAAAATTTAGGATTGTTCCCTACCCATTTTTTCATTTGAGCCTTAGCATCCGCTGCATCTTGAAAATCTTTAGTACCCGTATAAACATCTGTTACTGCTATCACAGCATGATAACCATCTTTTCCTAAAAGATTTTCAACTACACGCTTTAGCTTGTCTCCTTTAGGAATGCGACCGTGTTGAGGTTTAGTATCGAGTCTTGGCATTTGCTGCAAACGCGATTCCAAAAATTTTCGCAATATAGGCATAAAAGCTGTTTCTGTCTTTCCTTCTACTATGATGGCAATCTTCACGTTCACGGTCTGCCTCCAATGATATTCATTGCCCAAAGCTGATCCAAGCTATAATCTTCTAACCAGTGTTCTAATTCTATAGAGTCAGCCCAAGTTAGAGTTGTTAATCCATCTTCAGTATTGCAGACAAGCACCTCTTTAGGCTCTAAAAATCCGATCAGTCTATCTGAATGAGTTGCTACAATTAGTTGAGTTCTTTGAGAAGCTTCTCTCATGGCATGAGCTAGTTGTTGTAACAACTCTGGATGTAAACTAACTTCCGGCTCATCAATCAGCGTGACAGCGGTCAAATCTCGACTTTGCAGTAAGGTGATTAACCAGAGAAATCGCAGCGTCCCCTCGGATAGTTGGTGCATATAAAAAGGATTAGAAAAATTTCGCTCCTTCCAAGTCAGTGCTAAAGTTCCGGCTGCTACTGGCGGAAAACTCAACCTTTCAAAATCAGGAAAAGCTGCAGCCAGTGTATCTTGAATAATTTCAAATCGATTTGGATCTGTTTCTCGCAGATAATAAAGGCATGAAACTAAATCTTCTCCCTTGGTACCGGGCAAAGTTGCAGGACGCATAGATTGAGGTAGACGGATAGGACTTTGAGGGGAAAGATTCAACTCCCAAGCCTTATAAAAGCTACATGAAGCTAAGTGCTGCCTCAATGTTTCTGGTTCCCGATACATCTTAGGAACCTGAGCGAGTGAGCTTTCCAAAGGATTGTACTGCCAGTTTGGACGTAGTAGCTTTTCATCGTCTGGACTGAAATATTTGACATCTAAACCGCGAGATTCAATATACTTAAAAGGTTGAGAAGCATTGGGATCGCGCCGTTGGGTTAGAGTTTCTGAACCAATTTCATAGAATGGACCTTTGGTTGCAAGTTTCAGAGAATATTTAAGGGGTTCCTGATTCTCTATAGGCATTGATAAGGAGATTGACACGCTATCAGCCCGGTCTAATGTTACCATCTGAGTTAGACCGCTCAACTCTGAAATTTTGGACTGTAACTGACCGTTCGCTGATGCTGCTAAAAGTGAGAATATTTCTAAGAAAGAACTTTTCCCAACACCGTTAGCACCAATCATCACTGTCAGAGGTCGCATTTCCACCTCTGCCGAAAACAAACGGCGAAACCCCTCGATCTTTAGGCGCTCAAATGTGTTCATAACTTTTGCTCTTGAGCTTGTAGAATCGTAATATGCACAATTTTATTCCAGAATCGCGCTTTTTTCCATATCTGACTTGGACTGAAATTGAGTCTATGCCGGATAAGGAAAATATAGTTATAATTCAGCCACTAGGTGCGATCGAACAGCACGGCCCCCATTTGCCTTTAATTGTAGATGCGGCAATTAGCCAGGCGGTGACAGGCAAAGCGCTGGCAAAGTTAGATGCAAATATTCCCGCTTATGCTTTGCCAACTCTTTACTACGGCAAGTCTAACGAACACTGCCATTTTCCCGGTACAATTATGCTCAGTGCTCAGACACTTTTAGCAGTAATTGGCGAAATTGCTGACAGTATTTACCGGGCAGGATTTCGGAAATTAGTGTTAATGAATGCTCACGGCGGACAGCCGCAGGTGATGGAAATTGCGGCGCGGGACATTCATCAAAAATATCAGGATTTTTCGGTTTTTCCGCTGTTTGTTTGGGGCGTTCCGAATGTGGCTGCTGAATTATTAACTGCGAAGGAGTTGGAGTTTGGGATTCACGCGGGTGATGCAGAAACGAGTTTGATGCTGTCAATTTTGCCGGATCAGGTGAAAATGGAACTGGCTGTTACAGAATATCCGAAAAATTTGCCGATCGACAGTTTGCTGAGTATGGAAGGGAATTTGCCTTTTGCTTGGCTGACGCGAGAGTTGACTGAAAGTGGTGTGTTGGGCAATGCGACGGCGGCGACGAAAGAAAAGGGAGCTCGTATTCTCGAATCTCTCTCTGACGGCTGGGTACAAGTTATCAAAGATGTGCAAAAATTTCGCCAGCCGCGAAGTAATTAAAAATTAAGAATTAAAACTCAAATATTCCTGGACGCAGGGGGCCGGTGAAACCGGGTTCGATCGACAAAAATACTTCGTTAGAGTCTCACACACGGGCGTAAAAAACCCGGTTTCTTTTGTCCGAGTGCGTCCAGGACTTTCAAAAATTGTTCTAATCCGTGTCAAAATAAGTCTAAGAAATTTTTTGAGTTGGAAAACTAACGATGAGTGTAAATTCTAAATTGCAGCGTGCATTTGAGCAAGGCCGCGCCCTGAAAATTATCAGCGGTTTAAATAATTTTGATGCCGCGAACGTTGCGGCTGTCGTCAAAGCAGCGGATCTCGGCGGTGCTACCTTTGTCGATATTGCTGCCGATCGAGATTTGGTATTGATGGCAAAACAGTTGACAGATTTGCCAATTTGTGTATCGGCTGTGGAACCGGAAAAGTTTGTGCCTGCGGTAGAAGCGGGCGCTGATTTGATTGAAATTGGCAACTTTGATGCTTTCTACGCAGTAGGCCGCCGCTTTGAAGCTGAGGAAGTTTTGGAGTTGACTCGCCAAACTCGATCGCTATTTCCGAACATCACCCTTTCTGTGACAGTTCCCCACATTTTGGAACTCGACAAACAAGTGCAGTTAGCAATAGAATTAGTCAAAGCTGGCGCCAACATTATCCAAACAGAAGGCGGCACCAGCGCCCAACCAATTCACGCCGGCACATTGGGATTAATTGAAAAAGCAGCGCCTACTTTGGCCTCCGCCTTTGAAATTTCCCGCGCCGTATCCATCCCCGTACTCTGCGCTTCCGGCATCTCCAGCGTCACTGCACCGCTCGCTATTGGAGCCGGCGCTGCGGGTATTGGTGTCGGTTCTGCTGTCAGCAAACTTAATAGCGAAGTGGCGATGATTGCGGCTGTTTGCAGTTTGGTTGAAGCTTTGGCTTTGGTTTCGCGATCGCACTTTGCGACTTCAATTTAATTAAGAAGGAAGAAGGAAGTTCGGCAACGGATTCGCAAGGGCGGATGTAACGGATGTAACGGATGTCAGGAAGAAGGAA
>NZ_JAUBTO010000039.1:0-57212 GCF_036702495.1 Microcoleus sp. C2D2
CCTTCTTCCTTCTTCCTTCTTCCTTCTTCCTTCTTCCTTCTTCCTTCTTCCTTCTTCCTTCTTCCTTCTTCCTTCTTATCGAACTTTTTGAATCGGCAAACTCCCCGGTTTAACAGTCAAATTAACTATTTGCCCGTTGCGGTTGATTTCCATTGACAACACACCGCCAACCTTAGCATTTTGCACGAACTCCTGAACAGCTTCCGACTGAATAATCGGCTGATTATTAATTTTTTGAATCACATCTCCAGCCCGCAAACCTGCTGCTGCTGCGGGAGAATTAGGAACAACGCTAACAATAGCCACACCCCGATCGACTGCAACTCGCAGGCTGCTGTTAGCATTGCTGTTAATTTGCTGCTTAACCTCCGGAGTCAGCGTCGCCATTTCAATGCCTAAATAAGCGTGTTCGACTTTCCCTGTCGAAATCAGTTCCTTCGCCACCTCTTGGGCCGCCTGAATGGGAATCGCAAACCCCAATCCTTGAGCACCTTGAATAATCGCCGTATTCATGCCAATAACTTGGCCCGAAGCATTCAGCAGCGGGCCGCCGGAATTCCCCGGATTAATTGCAGCGTCTGTTTGAATAAAACCGATCCGCTTGTCGGGTACGCCCACATCAGAGCTCGATCGCCCCGTAGCGCTAATAATCCCTGCAGTTACGGAATTGTCCAAACCCAAAGGATTGCCGATCGCGATCGCCCATTCCCCAGACAACAGCTTATCCGAATTGCCGATCGCCGCTACAGGCAGAGCGTTCGCCTCAATTTTCACCACAGCCACATCCGTCACCTTATCCGCCCCCAACACCTGCCCCTGAAAGCTGCGGCCGTCCTTGAGAGTTACATTTACGGTATCGGCTCCCTCTACAACGTGAGCGTTAGTGAGAATGACGCCGTCGGCACCGATGACAAAACCCGAACCAGTGCCCCGTTCGATCCCGCCCCGGCCGCCCGAATTCGGTTCTATGCCAAAAAAATCTTCCGGCGACAGCCCTCTATTTCCCGGTTTCACCCGGCGCGAAGCATCGATCCGAACCACTGCCGGACCCACTTTTGCCACCGCAGCCACAATAAAATTCACATTACCTGCATCGCCCGACAAGGAAGCAGGCGGCAAGACATTGCTAGCTCGATCCTTTGTATTAGGAGGCAGTTGCAATTTCGGTTCCAGGGCCCTTTGTCCCGAGTCGCCAGAATTTGCACGAAATTGAGAAACCGTCAGACGATCGCCCAACATGGCGGCCCCGGCTCCCGTTACCAGCAGCAATATGTAAATTGCCGGTTGCTTCCAAAATTTGCCAGTTGAACTTTTCATGGCCACGTTTTTAGGCTTTCCTGCCAAATCTAAATATTTGCTGAGCAGCTACCCGATACCAGGCGCAGGGCTGCAGAGCGGCAAAAATTTTGGCGATCGGCAGACTCCCTTAAACTTTAGCATCTGAGGAATAAACTCTCTAGACTGTAGAATTAATATCTTGTATGCCGATCGGCAGAGGTGAGCAGTGGACATTCCCCTCGAAAGTCTGTGGAATCAGATACTTGAACGTCTCCAGGTACAACTGAGCAGACCTAGCTTTGAGACGTGGATCAAAACTGCCAGGGCCGAACAACTCGAAAATAACTGTTTGATCGTCAGCGCCCCCAACCCCTTTGCTCGCAATTGGTTGCAAAAATATTACGTCAAAACCATTGCCGATGCAGTCGAAGAAATTCTCGGCTATCCCGTAGACATTTACTTGACAATTGCCGGAGGAAACGAAACAGGCGGCAGCAGTGACTCCGCCATGATTTGGCCGTCCCCCATCGCTGCCGATGTCCCGGAAAGCCACTCGCTTCACCCCCCCAAACCCGCCAATTTAAACCCCAAATACCTATTTTCCCGCTTTGTCGTCGGTTCCAACAACCGCATGGCTCACGCGGCCTCCCTCGCGGTAGCCGAGTCTCCGGGCCGAGAATTCAATCCCCTATTTTTGTGCGGTGGCGTTGGTTTGGGCAAAACTCATTTGATGCAGGCGATCGGTCATTATCGCTTGGAAATTGACCCCAACGCCAAGATTTTTTACGTTTCTACTGAGAAATTTACTAACGATTTAATTGCCGCTATTCGCAAAGACAGTATGCAAACTTTCCGCGACCATTATCGGGCTGCCGATGTTTTATTAATAGATGATATCCAATTTATTGAAGGCAAAGAATACACTCAAGAAGAATTTTTTCATACTTTTAATACTTTGCACGAATCCGGAAACCAAGTAGTTTTAGCTTCCGACCGTCCGCCACAGCAAATCCCCCGCCTGCAAGAGCGTTTGTGCTCCAGATTTTCCATGGGATTAATTGCCGACATTCAATTGCCAGACTTGGAAACTCGGATGGCAATTTTGCAGAAAAAAGCTGAGTATGAAAATATGCGGTTGCCGCGAGATGTCATTGAATACATTGCTTCTAGTTACACTTCCAACGTTCGGGAATTAGAAGGTGCTTTGATTCGCGCGGTAGCATATCTTTCAATTACCGGTTTGCCGATGACCGTGGAGAATATCACCCCGGTTTTGAACCCGCAAACTGAAAGCGTAGAGGCGACTCCCGATGCAGTAATTACAGTTGTGGCCGAGGCGTTTGATGTTTCTGTTGAAGATTTGAAAGGCATTTCCCGCAGGCGAGAAATTAGTCTCGCCCGTCAAATAGGGATGTATTTAATTCGGCAGCATACTGGTTTGAGTTTGCCGAAAGTTGGCGAAGTGTTCGGCGGAAAAGACCACACGACTGTGCTTTACAGTTGTGACAAAATTGCTCAGTTGCGGAACACTGACCCGAATTTGGCCCAAACTTTGCGTCAGTTGAGCGATCGAATTAACGCTGTCAGCCGCAAAAGTTGAACAATCAAGGAAGAAGGAAGGCACGACACGGATTCGGACACGGATACACGGATAAACAGATAGCCAACTCTGGACACCCCACGGTGCCGTTTCCCTACCCCCAAATAATCAATCGCACTCGATGAGAGATGTAACCATCGCCCGATTAATTTTCGGGAAACGTCACAGCGCCGTATCCTGACTGTGGGTAATAAGCTGTGTTGCATCTAGATTGCCTATGGTATTAGAGAGGGAGAGGGGGTGAAGGGGAGAGGGGGAGAGGATTTGACGATTTTTGATCGGGACTCGAAATATACAATTTAAATGCACAACAGCTTATCAATTTCGATGGCACCGGATTTGAGAAAGGCCTGTGGAAAAACCTGTGGAAAATTTGCCCGGAGTTTGTGGAAAACTTTACTCGATCGCTCACAATAGTTTTTGCACCAAAACCGACGGGCGATCGACCGCACCAGCTTTTCCACAAGTTTTCCACAGGTAATTCTTAGTTACAAGTGACGCCCAGCAAGCAGTTAACTTTTTTTTCCACAGTTTCCACAGGGCGATCGGCACAAAATAATTCACTAAAATAAAAAAATAGGCGATCGCTTCGCACCCTACACAGATAGTTCGCGACGCGCGCTGACCGAAAGCATCCAGGATACAAGCCCCCGGATTCATCCGTCCAGAAATAAAAAACCTGTATCCGATGAAACTTGCCCCCCGAATTTATCCGTGGGTTCAAGGCTTCAATTCTTTAATCTAAAATCTAAAATCTAAAATCGATTGACCTGATAAACCGGGTTTCTACGAAGATTTCTCATTTTTACAGACCAAATTTTGCGTAGAAACCGGGAATAAGCGCCCATCAGAGGAGCCCTGACAGAGAAAAACCGACCCGCCGGCTTTCTGTGATACCATTTGTTTCTGTTTCAAATCCGGTTAATTAACCTTCCACCCATGAAATTGGTTTGCAGCCAAAGTGACCTCAACGCCAACCTCTCGTTGGTAAGTCGGGCCGTTCCCTCCCGCCCGACACATCCGGTACTAGCCAACGTGCTCTTAGTAGCGGATGAGGAAAATCAGCGGGTTAGCTTGACAGCTTTCGATCTCAGTTTGGGCATTCGTACCAGCTTTGCAGCAGAAGTGACTGGCGGCGGCAGTTTTACCATACCCGCTAAATTACTCAACGATATTGTTTCGAGACTCCCAGATGGAGAGATTACTTTAGAAGACGAAGCGGGAGAAACAGTAGCATATCTCACTTGCAGTTCTGGCAGCTACCAAGTTAGAGGCATGGGCCCGGAAGAATTCCCCGAATTGCCCGCAATCGAAGCCGGAACAATCCTCAAATTGCCACCCGAAGCCTTGATAGAAGGACTCAAAGGAACTTTATTTGCTACTAGCCCCGACGAGGCAAAACAGGTACTTGCAGGCGTGCATTTAAAGGTATTGCAAGATTGTCTGGAATTTGCAGCTACAGACGGCCACAGATTGGCAGTAGTTCAAACTGCAAATGAAAAAGGCGAAGGGGAAGAAACCGAGGAAGAATTTGAGGTGACTGTTCCCGCTAAAGCATTGCGGGAAGTAGAAAGAATGCTAGTGATGCGACAGTGGACTGAACCTGTCACCCTGCATTTTGAACAGGGTCAAGTAGTGTTTGAATGGGCCGACCAGCGGCTGACAACTCGCACCTTGGAAGGGCAATATCCCGCCTATAGGCAGTTGATTCCGCCGTCTTTTGAGCGGCAAATTACCTTAGAAAGGCGATCGCTATTAGCAGCAGTAGAAAGAATTGCAGTTTTTGCCGACCAAAAAAATAATATTCTCAAATGCAGCATCGACGAGGAGAATCAGGAAATTACTTTGTCTGTAGATGCTAAAGATGTCGGCTGTGGCAAAGAGTCAATGCCCGCCCAAATTTCGGGAGACAGCATAGATGTTGCTTTCAACGTGAAATACTTAATTGACATTTTGAAAACTGCTCAATCCCCAGAAATTCAACTGCAATTAAACGGTGCTTTAGCACCAGTAATTTTCCAGCCTTTGGGCGGAGTTAATGCTACATTCTTAGTAATGCCCGTTCAGCTAAGAGCTTAAAAAGAGTCAGCAGTCAGTAGTCCTTAGTCATTAGTCAGTAGTCATCAATCAACAGTCAACAGTCAACAATCACCGATGGTGCAACTGGAATTTATCTAATTTATCTGCGTTAATCGGTGTTAATCTGCCTGTATCTGCGGTCATTGGTAACAAGTTAAAAGGAAGTAGATTTTGTCAATACTCCTTTGTGTAGAAAGATAATTGAATAATAATGATAATCAAACAAGGGGGTAAAGGTGGGAGAGTTTGAATACGGCGGACTATCCCACCGACAGCGATTATCATTATTAATAAGTGGTGTGCTCGCTCTAGTCGCGGGCGCTCGCTGGTAGTTGCACCGCAAGCGCTCTAATTGCGGGCAAGCGCCAAGCGTCCGGGCCCGCATGATAGTTGCGGGCGTTGGTATTATCAAACGATAGAATTGACAAAAAATTGAGCAATTATGTAGGTCAGTAAATATGGCGTCAAGTCAAAAAACCAACCGTGACCATGCCAAAAAAACCACCAGACCGATGGTGGAAGATGAGGTGATTGCCTCGCAACTATCGGCATTACTTACACCAGCCATCACCTCACAAGAAAATTACTACCGTCAGCTGGGTTTACGAGGGAGAATTCTTAACCTACCGTTGATGGTAGCAGCGGTATTAACTTTACTGTGGCGAGACGTGGGGGGAGTGACAGAACTCACAAGAATGCTGGCAAGAGAAGGTTTTTTGTGGTGCCGACCTACGACAGTTACTCAACAAGCAATGTCTCAAAGGTTTTTAAGTTTTCCTGCTTGCTTATTTGAGGGAGTCTTCAAAAATTTATTGCCAAGTTTAAGAACTGCTTGGTACAGGAGAAACCAACGACCTCTACCAGAAAGCATTCAATTTGCCTTGAGGAAATTTTCACGAGTTTGGATAGTAGAGAGCTGCGACGCTCGAAGCATTATTTTGCAAGCTCAAAAGCCTAGAAGATGTGCCAAGAGGGCAGTTGGCAGGAAAAATGGCAACAGTCATAGATTTAATGACCAGGCTACCTGTCGAAATTTGGTTTCAGGAAAACCCCAAAGCTTCTGATGTGAAGCTGGAAGAAAACATTTTGCAATTGGTTGAAGGCAAAACATTACTTTTACTGGATAGGGGCTTCTATCATTTTAGCTTTTGGCTCAAATTAATCGAACGAGAGATTCACTTAATTACTCGGTTAAAAAAAGGAGCATCAATTAAAATCGAGCAAGTATTCACCCAGAGTTACGACCTTCGAGATAGTCTAATCCGTTTAGGTTCAGGAACTGCAAAAACTCCATATATCACCTTACGTCTGATTGAGGTTCGTTCTAGCAACACCTGGCATTCTTATTTAACAAGTGTACTTGACCCTCAGGTGTTACCACCCTACGTCGTGGCAGATTTATATCGCAGGCGGTGGCGAATTGAAGAAGCCTTTAATACCGTTAAAAGACTCTTGGGCTTAAGTTATTTGTGGACGGGTTCTCTCAACGGTATTCAGTTACAAATTTGGGGGACTTGGCTATTTTATGCTGTCTTGGTCGATTTAGGTGATACTGTTGCTGACCAACTCTGTTTGCCAATAGATGCCATCTCATTAGAAATGATTTACCGCGGTCTTTACCATTTTTACGTCGCCCATCAACAAGGTAAGGCAACGAACCCGATTTCATATTTCACGGCACCTGAAAATCAAGATTTAGGTATTGTTAAACGACAACGAAAACCAAATATTAAGTTAATTGTCGCGCCTTTTCCCGAACGACAGCGAGACCCTGACCAATTTTTCTTTAAGGCTGCTACGGAAATCCCCTTGACAACTGCCATGCAGCCTTAACTTGTTACCAATGCCCGCAGATACGGCGGCACCGGTTTGGGGCTGACAATTAGCCGGAAGTTTTGTCAGATGATGGGCGGGGACATTACGCTTGAGAGCAAGTTTGATTGCGGTTCTACTTTTACGATCCGGTTGCCGGTTGTGGTAGAAAGCCAGAAAGAAGAAAAAGAGGTGCGATCGAAACCGCTGGGGCTGCCCGCTGCTGCTACTGTCCTAGTGATTGACGACGATCCAGACGCGCGGGATTTGATGACCCGCTGCTTGTCGAAACAGGGATTTCGGGTGCGATCGTCGGCTTGCGGTGAAGGAGGGCTGCTGTTGGCTAAGCAGTTGCAGCCAGACGCGATTATTCTGGACGTGATGATGCCGAGTATGGACGGCTGGGCGGTGCTGTCGGCGTTGAAAGCCGATCCGGATTTAGCTGATATTCCGGTGATTATGATAACTTTTTTGGACGACAAAAATCATGGTTTGAAATTGGGAGCGGCGGAGTATTTGAGGAAGCCTTTGGATTACAAGCGCTTTGCTGCTTTATTGAGCAAATATCAGGGTCTCGGGAAGTAGTTATTAGTCATATCTATTCTGCTTGCACGAGCCAGATATTGTTGACTGTTAACTGTTGGCTGTTGAATTAAATTATGCTTTCCAACTGACTATATTGAGAACTGCTGTAAGTGGCAAATTCCGAAGATGTTCTGAGGCGCTTGTTTCATTTTTTGCAGATAGAGTTGTTCATACCATAAATCAGCAAGGGCGATTGTGAAAATTGGTAGGGTTAAATAAATCACTTGATATGATTCAATTGTTCGATCGCGTTCGTCAAGAATTTCTCTAAAAATGTTTCATTAGCCATTAGTTAACAGCGAAAAACTAATAACTAATGACTAATGACTAATTAATCTAAGAAGCCCATTAATGCCGAGCTATCGTCAATTTCGTTTGAGGCAATAGGGCGGTTTCCTCCCATTGTGGAGTAAACTTCATCAATGTGCAGAGTGCTGATGGCAATAGGGCGGGCACCGGACATACTGAACATTTCGCTGACTTGCATGGCGCTGGAGCCGATCGGGCGATTGCCAAGTGTAGCAACCACTTCAAAGTCGCTGGATTCGACCGGGCGATTGGCTACAATGCCGTAGGTTTCGCTGATGTGCAGGGTGCTAGTGCCGATCGGGCGCTCCCCCGATATCGAGACGATCTCGCTGATGGTAAAATCGTCTGGGCCGACGGGGCGGTTGTCATGCAGGTGTTGGGGCTGATAAAGTTGAATTCCTGTTGCTTTGGCATCCGTGGGTTCTGTCGCTTGGCTTTTGGAACTTGCTTTGCCGCGGCGGGCGAGTGCTTTGCCTTTGCCTGTACCTGTACTGCTCGTATCCATAATTCTTTTCCTCGCTTATTGCTGTTGATTGCTGGGTTCGGACAACTGCTTTTGTGGGCTTTCTGCTTTCTATTTGGGCCGATGATTAAAATAATATTACAAAGTTTAACTATTTTATTAAAGAAATTGCAGAATCTCTGCATTTTTGTTAAGATTTATGGGTAATAGCTACATTTTCCTATGGTAACTGCGGCAGCATCTTTTCAATTGCAAGCGCCCTTCCAGCCCACAGGCGACCAACCGCTAGCGATCGAGCAACTTGTCAAAGGCATCGAAGCGGGCGATCGATTTCAAACCTTACTCGGCGCCACAGGTACGGGCAAAACCTTCTCCATTGCCTCGGTGATTGAAAAAGTTGGCAGACCCACCTTAGTCCTAGCACACAACAAAACCCTAGCAGCTCAACTGTGCAACGAACTGCGAAATTTTTTCCCGAACAATGCAGTCGAATACTTTGTCAGTTATTACGACTACTACCAACCTGAAGCATACATCGCAGTCACCGATACTTTCATTGAGAAAACGGCAGCAATTAACGACGAGATAGATATGCTGCGGCACTCCGCCACGCGATCGCTCTTTGAACGTCGTGACGTGATTGTAGTTGCTTCAATTAGCTGCATCTACGGTTTGGGAATGCCCGCAGAATACCTGAAAGCGGCTATTCCTTTGCGAGTAGGAATGGAAGTCAACCAGCGGCAAGTTTTGCGAGATTTAGTCAACGTCCAATACAGCCGCAACGACATAGATTTAGGCAGAGGCAAATTTCGCGTCAAAGGCGATGTTTTGGAAATCGGTCCCGCTTACGAAGATAGAATTATTCGCGTTGAATTCTTCGGGGACGAAATCGATGCCATTCGCTACGTTGACCCGGTAACAGGTAAAATCCTGCAAAGTTCAACGGCTTTAAATATCTATCCAGCGCGCCACTTTGTCACTGCCGAAGATAAATTAGAGGCTGCTTGCCAAGGGATAGAACTCGAATTAGAAGACCGACTGGCAGAATTTGAAAAAGAGGGGAAACTATTAGAAGCTCAGCGGTTGGAACAGCGGACGCGCTACGATTTGGAAATGCTGCACGAGGTAGGATACTGCAACGGAGTCGAGAATTATTCGCGGCATTTAGCAGGGAGAAAGGCGGGGGAACCGCCAGAATGTTTGATTGATTATTTCCCGAAAGATTGGATGTTGGTGATAGATGAATCTCACGTCACAGTGCCGCAAATTCGGGGGATGTACAACGGCGACCAAGCGCGCAAGAAAGTATTGATCGAACACGGTTTCCGCTTGCCCAGCGCGGCCGATAACCGCCCTTTAAAAGCAGAGGAATTCTGGGCAAAAGAGAATCAGTGCATCTTTGTTTCTGCTACGCCTGGGGATTGGGAAATGGAAATATCTGAAGGCAGAGTCGCAGAGCAAGTTATTCGCCCTACCGGAGTAGTAGATCCGACAATTTTTGTGCGCCCGACGCAAGGACAAATTGATGATTTGTTGGGGGAAGTTAAGGAGAGAGTAAGTCGGGACGAGCGTGTGTTGGTGACGACTTTAACGAAGCGGATGGCGGAAGATTTAACGGAATATTTGCAGGAAAGGGGAATTAGAGTGCGGTATTTGCACTCGGAAATTCAGTCGATTCAACGCATCGAAATTATCCAAGATTTGCAGGATGGTAAGTTTGATGTATTGATTGGTGTTAACTTGCTGCGGGAAGGTTTGGATTTGCCGGAAGTTTCGCTGGTGGTAATTTTGGATGCGGATAAAGAGGGGTTTTTGCGATCGGGACGTTCGTTGATTCAAACGATTGGAAGGGCGGCGCGGCACATTCAGGGACAGGCTATTCTGTACGCGGATAATTTGACGGATAGTATGGTTAAGGCGATCGACGAAACGGATCGACGCCGGGGGATTCAGCTAGCGTACAATAAGATGCACGGGATTACGCCGCAGCCGATCGCCAAAAAGCGATCGAGTAATGCGATTTTGGCGTTTTTGGATGTGTCGCGCAAGCTGAATTCTCAGCAGTTGGAGGAGGTTTACGAACAGGTAAATGAGTTATCTTTGGATGAGATTCCTCAGTTAATCGGGCGGTTGGAAGCGCAGATGAAGGCGGCGGCTAAGAAGTTGGAGTTTGAGGAGGCGGGTAAATTGCGCGATCGGATTAAGCATTTGCGGGATAAGCTATTGGGACATTAGACTTCTGATGCAAAGCAGAGTCTTGAGCAGGCAAGATGCCTGCTCCACAAGAATTATGCGAGACATAAATGAGCAAATTTCAATTATTGGATGCAGTGACTTTAACCGAAGCAGTCGCCCTCGCTGATGGCGAGATTGCACCGCAACAAACAGCCGGGAAAATTGTTGAGGTTTTCAAGAACGGTGAAGCTTATTTAGTAGAATTATTTGGGGGATGGGTGAAAGCAGAAGTTGGCGGGGATTTTGTGCCTGCAACTGAGGATGAACCGGGCGCATTTATGGAAACGATTGGTCTTGAAACAGTTTATCCGCATCAGTTGCAATTAGTAAAATCTGCCGATGAAATGATGGGGATTCGAGAGCATTTACTGTCGGTTTTAAATAATTTACCTGACGAGTTAGTGGCTGAAGTCTGCGATTTTGCGGAGTTTTTGCAGGAAAAACAGCAAAAAGTGCGCTCGCCCCAAACACCTGCCAGATAAACTGCTAGGACCTGAGGATTGAAACTGAGCAACTTACTAATTTCAACCTCCCTGTCCGGGACGGCGTGCCAGAGCTATAACTTTCGGACGCCCAGCAGCCGTTAGCACAAATCCCAATCCCAAACGGAAAATCTCTGGCATATAATACTCATCCTTTTCACGAATAACTACGCCATTATCTTCCAAAATTTTCATTTCTTCCAGTGATAATTGGATTGTATCCCGTATGAACGGGATTTTTCGGTTTGCTTCTGGTAAGTCACGCAACTTAGCAAATACATTTTTCAAGCTAGTGTTTTCATTTTCTATTTCTTGTATTTTCTCGTGGCTGCATTCAGGCAATGCCCCCTTAATGGCAGGCGGGACAAGTATTCTGTCTTGGAAACGGGTATCATTGACAGACCCTTTGGCAGCTAAATGTAGGAGACGTACTAAGTCTCTTGCTTGAATTTGTCCTCGGAAATCTGACAGCGCTGCCAGCGTAAATCTCGCAGAACCTGCTTCTTTAGAGCGCTCACTTCCCAGTCTTTTACCCCATAAAGGTATTAAAGCTTCAGTAAGCTCGACTTCACTCATATCATGAAGTTGTGTAATGTTAATGCTGGGAAGTATTGTCGCTAAATTAGCTACCCAAGCAACCAGTCTGAGAGCTTCTTCCCGATCCCACTTCAAGGCATAAGGTTCATATCTAGCCATCATTTGAGCAGCATTTTGGCGCACAGTCGCAAGCACCATATCGCGCCGCACAAAAATGATAATACCTAATGGCAGACCGGGTTGTTGTCCCAGCCACTCTGGTACATCCTGAAGTAAAGCTCTCAGAGCTATTTGTTGACGTTCCTCAATTGCAAAGTTTTGGAAAAGGTCTTCTAAGCCGTCAATGACAACAATCAGTTGTTTTTTGGTTGCTACCAGATGTTCAGTTAATTTTCTACCTGCACCTTCTATTTTAGATGTTTCTGTTTTGGAGTCTTTGTTTTGAGGTGCGAAACCAATACCCAAAGCTATTACATCTAACCAACGATCGCGCCACTGCCCTTCGTGCAAATCGAGATCATAACCATCTCTAATATAATCCTGGATAGCTACGCTATTTCCCGATATCCCAAAACCCAGTACCTTTGCTGCTTGCATTCGCACTTCTTGAACTCTCTTTTTAGCAGATGCCTGAAGGTTACTTGACTCCAAAAGCGGGCAAATAACAGCATTAGATTCAATTTCTCCGACACGCGCATCTCGTACAAAAATTTGCCAATTTTCTCGATTAACAATCTGAAGAAAAGTATAAGTCTTTCCTGAACCTTTCGCCCCAACTATCACCACAATGGGGAGGCGATGCCGATTATCCGAAGCCAATTTCCGCAAGGGATTGGTAGGTAAAAACTCCTCGACTTCTCCATTCTCTGCATATACCGATTCTTTAGCTCTATCTTGGAGTAGTTCTCTTTGAGACTTTAAGTTCGTAAGGCTTGTTGGACTCTGTTGTGCTTGCTTACCGGGCAACCACTCCACTAAGGGACGTACAGCATCGACAATTCCCGATCGCTGAAGGCGATTGATGACATCTTCCCATGCCGGAGGCAAAACTAGCAAACTATCAGCGAATGGTGTAATTACTCTTAAAAGTTCGCGGTCTTCTCCTATAATTTTTCTCGAAGCTTCAAGCAGTTTATTGTCTGCTTCCAATACTAGATCGGTGCCTTGTTCATTTTCCGGAACCTGGGTAATAATCAGTGTGGGTAATGGGTCAGTATCGCGGGTCGAAGGTGATTTTTCTCCCAGCAGCTCTAGAAGTCGAATTGTCCCTGAAATAGACTGTCCGCTCAAGGTAGTAACAAAGATCCGGTAGACTCGCGGATCTAAAATCAAACCTGCGGCAAGTTCGGAAATTCCAGCCCGTAGGTCTACTATCACAACATCTACGCCTAAAGCTTTCCCAATATTTGCTAGGAGATTGGTCAGAATAAAAGGGTTTTTTGCACCTACAATTAGATGCTCTGGTCGAATTTGTATAGAAAACAACTTTTCATTTGAACGGAATGAAGGTAAGACAAAAATACCATCAGTCAAGGAACTCAAAAGTCTGTCGGCAACTAATTGAATCGCATCTTCCGCTTCAGGAGAGGGATCGCCATGAGCCAGAGCAAGAAGATCGGCAAAAGATACAGGTGAATTAGGCAACCTCCGCTCAAAAACCCAACTGATTCCAGGTGCTTCCATATCCCCATCTACAAGCAGAACTTTCTGGTTTTTAGAAGTTAGAGCCTGTGCCAACGCAAGAGCATGGGTTGTACGTCCCACGCCACCTTTAAACGAATGGAAAGCTACTACTGGCGGTAAATCAGATGGTAAAATCTCTGGATATTCAATATCTTCGCTAGGATGCCAAATCACTGCTGGTCTGGACAAACTGGGGGTTAGTCTACGAGTAGATGGTTCTTCTTCTGTCTCCTCAAAAAAAACTGGGAGAGTACGTTCATGGTTGGGGAGACTTTCTAAAACAATCAAACCCTCTACCATCTCTTGCTCTGGATTAATTCGGAACCGAGGATCATAGACCTGGTACAACCAATGCTTTGCTTGTTCTTGAGTGCCGGGGCGAATTCCCATAGTTAGCTCGTCCCAATAAGCTCTTGCCCATAGCAGCCATTCTGGCCACTGTTGCATTCGCAGTAGGACTTCTTCTGCGTCAACCCAAGTGTAAAGACGAATATCTGACGGAATCATCGCTATATTTCCTTTTTAATCCAGTTGTAGATTTTTTTCAGCCACTCAACTAGCTGCTGTTCCTTAGCGGGGTTCATCCCAATTCCATATCGCCATACTTGATGAGCTTTGGCTACTTCTAAGTCAGCTCCACTAAAAGCCAAGCTGAAAGCAGGCGCATTACCAATGCTAGCAGAAATTCTGAGTTCTTTTTTCCATCTATTTAAATTATGGCCATCTGGAGATAAAAGTGTTGAGTCGGCAATATCATTTGTCGTTCTGAGATTATTCTGTTTTAACCACACACACTTCATGCCGCATTCAGCAGCATAAAAGAGTAACAAGTAAGAGGAAATGCCTTGCGTTTGTTGAGATGCGGCCTTATGAGCATTAAAGGCGTTCTTCAATCCCCTCACATCAGCAGCAACCATTTTAGAGCCTTGCTTTTTTTTTTGACCTTTGATTTGGACTAGATCATTTTGTAGCTTATATAAATAATTGAGTTGCTCAGACTTTTGTTCTGAGTGGATTAGCAATTCGATGTCCTTCAATAACTGCTCGATCGCATTCAGTGTTGGCCGATCGAGATTCAGTTTAGAAAAGTCTAGGTTGGCTAGAGAGTCGGGCATAGTAGCTTTGAATGTATTATTCTTATATTATAGCTGAGCTATCAATACCTAACTACCTAAAAATTAGTAGATGCTTGGCAAGATAAACTGTTGCCGATTTTTGGCTTTAGGAGGGCAGGCAAGCTTGCTGCCACGGTTAGCCTGCCCCATAATATTCAGACTTAAGACCAGTTGTCAACTACGGTGTCGGATTCGGATACTTAGCGTGCACCGCATTGATTTCCGCTATGATATCCTTATCCAAATTCACCTCCAAACTACCGATATTTTCCTCCAACTGTGCGAGACTGGTTGCACCGATAATTGTGCTAGTTACAAACCAGCGCGATCGCACATACGCCAAAGCCATCTGCGCCGGACTTATCCCATGTTTCCCCGCAATCTCAACATACGCTTTCACCGCATCATTCACATTAGTTTTATCGTAACGCTGACCAAATCCCGCGAATAAAGCCAACCTAGAATTTTCTGGAATTCCATTCAAGTATTTACCCGTTAACAGCCCAAACCCCAAAGGACTGTAAGCCATCAATCCCACATTCTTAAAACGGCAAGTTTCTGCTAAATTTATGTGAAATGTCCGATTGCTCAAACTGAAAGCATTCTGAATCGAAACAACCTTCGGTAAGCCGTGTTTTTCAGCCAACGTGCAAAACTCGCAAACTCCCCAAGGCGTCTCGTTACTCAAACCCAAATAGCGGATTTTGCCAGCTTTAATTAAGTCAGCAAATACCTCTAACTGTTCCAAAATCGGTACAGTTTCGTGCTCTTGGGCGATGTCGTAATCCGGCGCGCCAAATAAGGGGACGTAGCGGTCTGGCCAGTGGATCTGATACAGGTCGATGTAGTCAGTTTGCAAGCGTTTCAGGCTGTCATTCAGGGCTTTTTCGACATTTGGGCGATCGATCTGATTTTTCCCTTCCCGAATCCACTTTAATCGAGTGCTTCTGCCCGCCACTTTAGTAGCTATAATGACTTTATCCCGCTGCTGTTTCGCCAACCATTCGCCGATATATTCCTCTGTTTTTCCCTGAGTTTCCGGTTTTCCAGGGACGGGATACATTTCTGCCGTATCGATAAAGTTGATTCCTCTATCGATCGCAAAATCGAGCTGTTGGGCCGCTTCTGCAACGGTGTTCTGCTGGCCGTAAGTCATCGTACCCAAACAGATTTCAGATACTGATAAGTCGCTGTCGCCGAGTTTTTTGTATTCCATGATTGCGATTGCTTACTGCAAAATTCTCTGATTCTATATTACCGAAAAAATCATTTAGTTGCTGAACAAAAAAAAGTAAGTGAAGCGCAGCTATTTTGTAAAAGTTCTCCCTTTTCCCTCTTTCACTCTGCGCCCTCTGCGCCCTCTGCGGTTAAAATATTTTAAAAGCTATTTGCCCTTAAATGTTAATATAAAGAATTATGCCCCGATAGTTTATGAGTAACCGTGCGCCCAAAATTCCTTTTGTAAATCTCTCCCTGCAACACCAACCAATCCAATCCCAAATATCAGAAGCAATTAGAAAAATTATCCAGGAAGGACACTTTATTTTAGGCCAAGCACTCGCCGAATTTGAAACAGCATTTGCAGCAGCTTCTGGAGTAAAATACGGCGTAGGAGTGGCTTGCGGAACAGATGCGATCGCTCTGGGACTCCAAGCTTGCGGCATTAATCCGGGCGACGAAATTATCATACCCGCTAACACTTTTATCGCCACCGCGATCGCCGTCCTCCAAGCCAAAGCTATACCTATTCTTGTAGATTGCGACCCGGAAACCGCCCTGATTGACCTCACAGCAGCCTCCACAGCAGTTACCTCGAAAACTAAAGCAATTATCCCCGTACACCTCTACGGTCAAATGGTGTCGCCCGGGCAGCTTTTAGATTTTGCGAACCGCCACGATTTGATCGTATTTGAAGATGCCGCTCAAGCGCACTTAGCCCACAGAGAAGGATACCGCGCCGGTTCCATTGGTAAAGCAGCAGCATTCAGCTTTTATCCCAGCAAAAACCTCGGTTCTTTTGGCGACGGCGGGATGTTAATTACTAACGATGCAGAGCTCGCAGACAAAATGCGAACTCTCCGCAATTACGGAGCACCCAGTAAATATTTACACACAGACATCGGTACAAACAGCCGTCTCGACAATTTGCAAGCCGCCGTGCTCAACGTTAAATTGCCTTACTTAGAAAAATGGAATCGCGATCGCACCGCCGCCGCCCAACACTACGATACTCTACTAGAACCCCTGAAACACAAAGGCATTGTACCGATCGCCAACCACAGCAGCAGCGGTCACATTTATCACCTCTATGTTATCCAAATTACTGAGGAAAGCTCGATCGACCGCAACACCCTTCAGGAAAAACTCGCCCAAGACGGGATTCAAACAGGCATACACTATCCCGTACCTTGTCACCTGCAACCCGCCTACCAAAACTTAGGCAATCGGGGCGACTTCCCCCACGCAGAAACCCTGTGCCAACAAATTTTATCATTGCCGATTTATCCCGGATTGAGCAATACTCAGATCGAGGATGTAGTTGGGGCGATCGCACTATCATTGAATTGCTAATTGTTCATAAAATTTATGCTGCAAGTGTTTCAAGCAGTAGGGTGCGGTTCTCAAAGCGTTTTTGTGGAGAATTAACAAATCTTTAACTCACAGTTCAAAACCGCAAAGCGTTGCGAATCCAGCGCGGCCATCTCAAAACTTCTCAAACCATGCACATCCAGCGCAGAATTCGCATTGTTTTGAAGCGATACCTCCTGGGGGAAGGTATCACGGTGCTCCTAGTACTGCTGTACGCCCCCCTGCTAGTACACTGGTACAATGGCTGGTTGAACAAAAACATCAGCCTCGAACACGAATATTTCAGCCACGGACTAATTGGTTTGCCCTACGCAGCTTATATTGCTTGGACGAACCGAAAGTGCTGGCGCCGCTTGCCCAACTCACCGCATCCTTTGGGAGGCTTTTTGCTGGTACTAGCGACGCTTTTTTATCTGAGTCGCTTGAGCGATTTAGTAAATTTCTCCCTGCCAGTAATGCTAGCCAGTATTTGCTTATCTTTAAAAGGAATTCCCGGCTTGCAATTGCAGGCGATGCCGCTTTTATTCGTATTTCTTGCCTCACCAAACCACATTCCTTACCTCATAGAACCCTACGCCTTGCCGTTGCAGCAATTCATTGCTGAAACATCAGGCTTGATATTAATTAACGTTGGTCTCAACGTGAGAGTGGAAGAAATTTATCTGTACGTAAACGATCGCATTGTAGAAGTTGCTCCTCACTGTGCAGGCTTTAAAATGCTGTTTACCAGTCTTTACGTCAGCTTAATTCTGCTGGATTGGACGGGAGTTTGGAGTTCCCGCAAAAGAAGCATTTTGTTTTTAGTGAGTACATCTATCATTAGCATTACTTCCAACATTTTCCGCAACACTTTGCTAACTTACTTTCACGGAACCGAGAGAGAGGGGCTTTTTACTTGGCTGCACGCCGGATGGGGCGGAGACTTGTATTCTGCTTGTATACTAGGCTTATTGGTACTTCTCCTCAACGGGGTGGAAAAGTATTTCCCAACCCAGTCTGGCAATTAATGAAACAGATGATTTCAGCACGGAAATTATTGCGGCGGTATCAATTATCTAAAATTATGGTACTGGTGTTTTTGCTGGTATTGGTTGGGGCAGTAGCAATTCCCGGCTACGCGACGGGAAGGTGGCCTTGGACAAACCCGCCACCACTTGCCAACCTCAATCAATTAAGAAGTTTGCGCAAAAACGGGATGACAATTCCCGGATGGGAGGTTAGCCGCGTCCAGAATAACGTCCAAATTGGCGGTCACAGATGGTTAGTTGAAGAAATTAAAAACGATCGAACAATTGGTCTTTTATTGCTGTTGCCTCAAAATAGCCCCAAAAACCAGCCCCAAGTAGAATGGCTAGATATCGATGGATTTCATCGGTGGCAAACAGATTCTCATCGCACTTTGAGGTTTACAGTTAAATTAGGGTCAATACCCGACAAGCCACCGCCTACTGTCGAGGCCCGGTTTTTCCGTAGCTGGACTCCCCAACAAACTTTTGCTGTCCTCCAGTGGTACGCTTGGGCTAACGGGGGTTCTCCAACAACCAGCCGCTGGTTTTGGGAAGACAGTATGGCTAGACTGTGGAACCGCCGCGCCTCTTGGGTTGCTGTCAGTATCATCGTTCCCATTCAACCGCAGAGCGACATTAAGATAGCTCAACCATTGCTCGAATCTCTCGGCAAAATTGTTCAGGCTAAATTAATTGCAGAAACTTTTCGGTTTGAGTAAGTAGGTAGGTGCAAATAAATCGGGCTACGGGGTGGGCGGGTTTTGGCACAATAAACTGCCTCCTAGTAAATATCCGGCTTCAACCCGCCCCTACAATATCTTATTGTTTTTTCGCGCGGCTCTACTTAGATGAAACTTAAAAGTCAGCTAATTATTCAAAATATTTCTGTTTTTAATTCTCCCAAAATGCGAGTAAAATCCACAATTAAAAATCGCGTTGCTGTTTCCTTGGCAGGCTTGTATTCAACTGCTTGGACTCTATCTTTTGCTGCTGTATTCTGGGGCTTTAACAGCAAAATTTTTTCGGAAACGGCTTTAGCTCAATCTGTTGTTCCAAGAGACGAGCGGCTCGTGCTACCACCGCCACCGCCGCCTGCCAATTTCAACCGGGAAATTAACCCAGCTTTTCGGAATCGGCCCTACCGCCTGGGCCCGGGAGACCAGATTTCTGTTCAAGTTCAGCGCTTCCCCGAGCTAAATTTTACAGGTGCAATCAGTCCTGAAGGGGTAATTGTACTGCCGCTAATCGGAACAGTAAATGTGCGCGGTCTCACAGTCGAAGAATCACAGCAGCGCCTCCGGGAGCGCTTTTCCCAATTTATCAAAAATCCTCAAGTCTCGGCTGCTTTGGTGGTTCAGCGCCCTGTAGTGGTGACGGTGACGGGGGAAGTGGCGAGACCGGGTTTTTATCCGCTGCAAACCCCCCAGCTTCCGGCGGCTCTGGCGGCTGCTGCTGGGACTACTCAATCGGCCGAACTGCGGGCGGTGCGGGTGCGGCGGACTCTGCCTTCCGGTGCTGTCGCCGAGCAAATTGTTGATATTTTGACACCGCTGCAAACTGGTATTGCTCCGCCGGATTTGCGTTTGGAAGATGGAGATGCGATCGTCGTACCGTATAAACAGGTTATGCCCGTGAGCAAGTCCGATCGAGATTTAGCATCTAGGTACAGCCTAGCTGCTGCCGCTGTCCCCGTCCAAATCACTGTCACCGGAGAAGTCAGCAAACCGGGTTTTTACACGCTTCCGGCGGGTTCTGGTCGAATTTCGGCTGCTTTGGTGCTTGCGGGGGGAGTCACGGGAAAAGCCGATTTACGGGCGGTGCGAGTGCGGCGGACTACGGTGGACGGTTCGTCGGTGGAGGAACCAATCGACCTCTACACTCCCCTAGCAAAGGCTAACGATTTGTTCGATTTTCCTTTGGCCTCGGGAGATGTGATTGTCATCCCGGAATTAGACCCTAGTACCAAAAACCTAGACTATGACAAAGCTCTGGTGGCGAGGTCTACCCTGATTAAGCCCAGGATCTACGTTCGAGTTTTGAGTTACGCTAGTGGTGGTTTGACCTCGTTCTACCTAGAAAATGGCAGCAAGTTTTTGGATGCTCTCAACAACTTGCCTGTTAATCTTGCTGACTTGCGGAAAATAGCCCTGATTCGGTTCGACGAAAAGCAAGGTAGAGCAATCAACCGTTCGATAGATGCTAAAGCTGCTTTGGAGGGCAATGTTTCTCAGAACCCGATGCTCGAAGATAATGATGTAATTGTGATTGGTAGGAATCTGGTTGAGCGCATTGGTTATGTAATCAATAGTTTTACTCGACCATTCCGCGATTCTTTGGGATTTATTCTGTTCTTTGAGCAATTAAGAAATGGGGTGACTAATCTGTTCGGACCGTCACCTAATGATAGGTAGTCATAATTTGCGATTTGCGATTTTCGATTGGTAAGGACTTATGACTACCAGGGTGGGAAGCTTGCTTAAAGTTGCATTTTTTTAGTGGTCGCAGTAGTTATTAATCATTAGTCATCAGTGATTAGTTATGAATTATCGTTAAGAATTAGCAAGCTAAAATCTAAAATCTAAAATCTAAAAACGTCATGACTTTATCCGTTGTTAAACGTTATTTAATTGCTTTCGACCAATACAAGTGGGTGGGACTGGCTACTCTGGCGGTGACTGTGGGCGTGTCCGGAGTAGTGGCTTTGCAGCCAACTCCGCCGCCAGTTTACGTTGCTGCAGGTATGCTGGCATACCGCCGGCTACCGGTAATTTTTTCATCGACTACTACTAAAATTCAACAGGAAGGACAAGAAATAACTAAAGATATGCTGCTGGATAGAAGGGTGGTTGAAGCAGCAGCGAAAAAAGTAAATCTTTCTGCTAAAAAGCTGGCAGCAAACGTGCAGGTAAAGATGCCGGGTAAGAATAATGACGCCAGCGGTTTGATTCAAGTATTGTACAAAAATGCCGATCGCAAAAAAGCAGAAGCGGTAGTAGAGGCGCTGATGAAGGAAATGGTGGCTCGCAGCCAAACTATTAATACTTCTAGACTGCGAGAAATGATCGCCCAAATTAACCAGCGCTTGCCGAAAGTAACTCAGGAACTCAGAAACACGGAAGCAAAACTTGAAGCCTACGAAAAACGAGAAGCAACTTCAATTTTAGCAGCTCAGAGTGGTGTACTGCCACAAGCGATTACCAACAGCCAACAGCAGCAGCGGCAACTCCGCGTGCAGTTGGGAGGAATTGAAGCTCAAATTAACAGTTTGCAGGAGCGCTTGGGATTGAATGTGGAGCAAGCTTACGTCGCTCAAGCACTCTCTGCCGATCCAATTATTGCGCAACTGCGAGTGCAATTGTTTTCGCTCGAATCTCAGCTCAAAATTCTCCGCAGCGACTTGCAGGAGGAACACCCAAAGATTGTAGAATTGGTCAAACAAAAACTTGTTTTTGAGCAGCAGTTGCAGCAGCGACAGTCTGAGGTGCTCGGCGGTAACGGGGTGGCGGCTCCGCTCAGAAGTGCCGATCGAATTCGGGTAGACTCTTCTTTAGACCCGGCCAGACAGCAGTTAGCTCAAAGTTTGATTGCTTTGCAAACCCAGCGGGATACTGTGCAACAGCAACTCCAAGGAATCGAGAAAACAGAACAAGAATTGCGCCGGGAACACGCGACAATCCCCAACAAGCAGTTAGAACAAGGGCGGTTGGCCCAGCAAGTGGCGCTGAAAAAATCTCTCTACGATAAGATGCAGTCGGCTTTGGTAGATGCTGAGGCGGCGGTAGCTGAGACAACGGGAAGTTTGACAATCGCCCAACTTCCCAAAACTAATGACGTTGAGTCAAACAACAGAGGTTTGCCCGTGATGCTGGCGGTGGGGGGATTTGTGGGATTGCTGCTGGGCGGCGGGTTGATATTTTTGTTGGGGATGCTCAACGGCAAGTTTTACAGTTGGGAAGAAGTGCGGGCGGCTTTGGTGGAAAAAGAGGTGCCAATACTGGGAGTTTTGCCTCAAGTGACGGTGTTTGATTCCTACGGGAATCAAATGCCGCTCGTCCTGGAGGCAAATTCTCCCTATTTGGAATTTTACGAGCGGTTGCGCACTAATTTGCGCCGGATCGGGGACAAACCGGTGAAGGTGGTGCTGCTGACTTCGGCGACTGGTTTGGAGGGGAAAACTTTTACCGCTTACAATTTGGCCATTGCGTCGGCTCGATCGGGTAAGCGGACTTTGTTAATTGAAGCAGATTTGCGATCGGCTTCTAATGTTGAATCTTTGAAAATCGCCGCCTCACCTCTGGCGGCGGTGGAACCTTTGCACTATTACGGCAATATCAGCGAGTGCGTCCTTTTGGTTCCAGAGGTAGAGAACCTATACGTCGTGCCGAGTCCGGGTTTTTTGCAGCAGGCCTGTGCCGTACTCGAGTCGAGCGAAATGCGGAGATTGTTTGAGGATGTTCGCAACCGCTTTGATTTTGTGGTTGTGGATTCTCCGGCGTTGAGCGAGTGCAACGACGCGCTGACGCTGGAACCGTACACGGACGGTATGATTTTGGTGGCGCGGCCTGGTTACACTTTGTCTAGTATGTTGTCTGAGGCTGCCGATCAATTGCTGGAATCTGACGAGGAGGAGTCGCATAAATCCGGGCCGCAGTTGTTGGGAGCGATTATTAACGGTGCTGATATTGCGGTGAAGGTCCGCAACCATATTGATGAATTGGAGTTGCCTTTGAGTGCGATCGGCGATCGGGCGATCGAAGTGCGATCGAGGCAATTACCGCAGCAGTCAAAGCCTAAAAACAAGGCTATTAATAGTAAATTGAGCTAATTTATGTGGCTTGATTCTTCTAAAGCAATCCTCAACAAAATGTGAATATTTTGTAGGTGCAACCTAAGCAGCTTAAGCCGAAAGCACCGTTAACAGCCACTCGATTTTAGATTTTAGATTTTAGATTTTAGATTTGAATAATCGACTCCACAGATGAATCTGGGAGGCTGAACTTTGGTCTAACATTTTGCCATCGGGGTGGCTCCTGTTTTCAAGCAAGTATCAGTTTTTGGGCGAGTTCAACACTCAACATTCAGTCGATTTTAGATTTGAGATTTGAGATTTAAAAATTGACTCCACAGATGAATCTGGGAGCGGGAAATTAGGTGTAAAATTTTTCGCTTGTCAACAGTCAACAGTCATTAGTCATTAGTCATTAGTCATTAGTCATTAGTCATTAGTCATTAGTCAACAGTCAACAGTCATCAGTCAACAGTCAACAGTCATCAGTCAACAGCTAACAGTCAACAGTCAACAGTCAACAGTCAACAGTCAACCGTTAACAGTCATTACTTGAAAATGTGTCATCGCACTATTGATTGGATTCCGGGCGTTTCTGGCGTTTGTTCTGGATAAACTGTTCCAAATCGGCGATCGCATCTTCAAAATCCGACAAATTAATTTTCGCAGGTCTAGCCTGCTTCGCCGGACTCGAAGACTGACTCGAAGGCTTAGCTTGAGGCGGCCGAGACTGAGGTTCTGCCGCTGGACTACTGCTCGATTCTATATAATCAAACAATTCATCCAGGGACTGAAAAAATGATTGAGCCGAGGCCCGGCGTAAATCTTTCTGGTCGTAGTCATCCGTCATAAGCCACTCCATAGACTCTAAAAGTTGCCAACAAACTCTGCCCGCCTCCGGTGCGTGCAGACATGAAAACCCGACTAAAACAAGCAGGCGGACACAATTTAACCGGAGGGTGGAATGCCTGCTGCTGAACTTGCTGCCCCAATATAAAAGCTGCTGCGGGCATTGTCAGCCTTTAAACTATATTTAACTTTACACCCGCCTACTGAGCGATGTGAGACTTGGTGCAGACCCAGCTCAAAATCATCAAAATTGCTGGGTTAGAAACCCCGTCTTTCCAGGACGGCTTTACATTAAATCAAAACCCCTTTCGGAGCGGAGGGGTATGGTTGCCCCTCCATTGGAGATATGGTTGTCTCCATCCCATTTTTGGGTAACGTTAGCTTCGCCAAAGTTTAGTGAGCTTGTTAGGCCCAAAGCACTGTTCCAGTGACCTTAGAACTGTTTAACCTTGAGCGATAGAGCGGAAAACTAGCTACGCATTCTCCGGTATCGTGACTCAAAAAACATAGTCCGCTTGCGGACTTAGGCCCGTCAGAACGGCTTGTTAGATTTCTCTTCCAAGCCTCATGCCTTTAGGCTGAGGTTCCTGACTGACTCTGAAAAAATCTTAGTTACGGCTCTTTCGTTGTCTAATTAACCCTAGTCTAGTCGAGAATAAGGAGACAGGACTTGCGCAACTATTACCGCTGTTCCAGGGTTGCCATGGCAACGCGCCAGCTCGAAAGGACGGACATACGGTGTTTTTTGCTTGAGTCCTAAGATTTCACAGGCATTAGGAGATTTTAAGGTGACTCAGGGATTTGATTACGATTTAGCAATTATCGGCGCTGGCGTGGGCGGACACGGGGCGGCCATACACGCGGTTAGCTGCGGGCTGAAAGTCGCAATTATCGAAGCGGGCGACATGGGGGGGACTTGCGTCAACCGCGGCTGCATTCCCTCTAAGGCGCTGTTGGCGGCTTCGGGACGGGTGCGAGATTTGCGGAATGCCCACCACCTGAAGACTTTGGGAATTCAATTGGGCAGTGTGGATTTCGATCGCGGGGCGATCGCCAATCACGCTAACACTATTGTTAGCAAACTTCGCGGCGACTTGACCAACAGCCTAAAACGCTTGAGCGTCGATACTATCCAAGGTTGGGGCAAAATCGCCGGTTCTCAAAAAATTACGATCGAAACCGATAAAGGCGAGAAAACTATTACTGCCAAGGATATTATTCTCGCTCCCGGTTCGGTTCCCTTTGTCCCCCCCGGGATAGAAATTGACGGCAAAACAGTATTTACCAGCGACGATGCTGTCAGGTTGGAATCGCTGCCGAAGTGGATCGCAATTATTGGCAGTGGCTATATCGGTTTGGAGTTTTCGGATATTTACACGGCCCTGGGCTGCGAAATTACGATGATTGAAGCTCTAGACCAATTGATGCCGACTTTTGACCCGGATATTGCTAAGTTGGCAGAACGAGTGTTAATTGCACCCCGCGATATTGAAACAAAAGTTGGGTTGTTGGCTAAGAAGATTATTCCCGGTTCGCCGGTAATTATTGAATTAGCTGATTTCAAAACTAAGGAAGTTGTGGAAGTTTTGGAAGTTGATGCTTGTTTGGTAGCAACTGGTCGGGTTCCGGTGAGCAAGAATTTGGGGTTAGAAACTGTTGGCGTGGAAACGATGCGCGGTTATATCCCTGTTAACGATAAGATGCAGGTTTTGGCGGCGGGAGAACCTGTGCAAAATTTGTGGGCGATCGGCGATGTTAATGGCAAGATGATGTTAGCGCATTCTGCGTCTGCTCAGGGAATTGCCGCAGTAGAAAATATTTGTGGCCGTGCCCGCGAAGTTGACTATTTAAGTATCCCGGCGGCGGCGTTTACTCACCCGGAAATTAGCTATGTGGGGATGACGGAACCTGCGGCGAAGGAGTTGGGGAAAGCTGAAGGGTTTGAGGTAGCTTCTGTCAAGACTTATTTTAAGGGAAATTCTAAGGCTATTGCTGAAGGGGAAACCGACGGTACGGCTAAGGTGATTTTCCGGAAAGATACTGGGGAGTTGTTGGGAGTTCACATTTTCGGTTTGCACGCTTCGGATTTGATTCAGGAGGCGGCAAATGCGATCGCCCAGCGCGATTCTGTTAACAATTTAGCATTCCGAGTCCACACTCACCCGACGCTTTCGGAAGTGTTGGATGAGGCTTTCAAACGGGCGGCGGGAGCGGGCAGTCATTAATCTGTAGGGGCGGTGCTCTTGTTTTACACTCCTGGAGGCACTCCACGCAAAGAAACCGGGTTTTTTACCTCATCTGTGGGTGGGAACGAAATATTTTCGTAAAAAAACCCGGTTTCTCGCCCCCGCGCAAGTGCTATTTTTAGATACCCGACTTTTTCCAGAAGTCGGGTATCTGGGTATTCTATTTTAGGGCGGCGGTAGAGTGCCGATCGCATTTTGGGCTAATTCTAGAAATTGCTCGCCGCAGTTAATTTGCTCCGCAGCTTGCTCGACAGTGACAGTATCAAGTCCCCCGTAATCCCCACTATTTCGCAAGTCTTGAGCATCGATTAAGAATCGGTGAAACTCAGCAGGAACTCTTCCTGTCCGGGCAAATTCTCGGCTAAAAGCTTTAATTACTGCAGCATGGCTGGAAAATGACATTCCTTCGCCATCTAAAAATGCCTCAGCAATGTAAAACATGGCATAATAAGCGCGAGATGCTGCATAGTCTGGGAAACCATTATTTAGTAATAGCTTTGCCGCCGATAGACTTTGACGAGCTTTCAGGAGCAAGTCTAATTGTTCTGGTTTCATAAAGCTATTCCCTCTTTACGAATGTTCCTCAATAAAGGCCCGTTGTAATGTAGAAATCGCTGTTCGTCCATAAACAGACAGCTAATGACTTCATCATTTTGGAGCGACAAATCGGCTCGAATGTGGCTGGTTCTTTTAATTTCTTCGCCTGGGTTTACTTGCCCTTTGAGGACGACTAAAATATCAATGTCAGAGTCTGGGTCTGCATCGCCTCGCGCTTGGGAACCGTAGAGTACCATTTTGGTGAGGCGATCGCCGTACAGTTGCTCGAAGTGCGATCGAAGTTGCATCAGTATGTTCTTAAGTTTATCGTTAATTCTCATATTTTTTATAAATGATTGGAGGGCGATCGGGATTCTTTCGTTATACCAAATATCCCACTCCGATTTTCTCCTACTCACTATAGTTTGTCTTATGAATGGTTGTCAAAGCGGTAAAGATTCCCTATGGTGTTGAGAAACAGAATTAGTGATACTCAAAAAAAGAGCGATCGCGCTTCAGTGAGGGAAGGGCGATCGCTCTTTCGGCAACTAAGTCAATTTTTAGTAATACCAGAGCAATATAGCCTGTGCCTAGCATTTTCCGGTCAGGGATTTAAAAGACTATTGGGGTTTAGCTGCTTCAACTATAGCCTTGACCATATTAATAGCTTCCTTGATAGGTATTTGACCACTTTCGACAGCCCTAATTAAATCCTGAGCATCTTGAGGGCTAATTAGATTAAGCTCAATTGGTTCTTTCAAGGAAACGATAAATTTTGTCTTGTCACTCTCTCCAAGCTTAGATGCTCTTTCTTTTGTTTCAACCTCTCTTAGCTGTTCTTTTAACTGTTTGAGGATTTCTGCTTGTTTCGCTTCATTATAACCGCCACCTTTAGTTAGCCTCGATACTCCATAGGCAATGGCTGCACCTGCTGCTGCAGTTCCAACTACCCATCCTACCGGAGTTGCTCCTAATAAGCTTAGCCCCAACCATGACCCAACAGTTGTAACTATTGGGATAGCTGTTGCACCTGCAGCCGCAGCTACAGTGCCAGCAGCACCAGCACCTAATACTGCACCAACTCCTACAATCCCAATATCACCTAAAATTCCCATTTTATCATTAGGATTTTTTTCCAGTTGCTCGAGCGCTTTAAGGATTTGCTCCTTAGTTACCTTTTTATTTCCTGACATATTAAGCCTCTTGATTTTTTCAATTTTTGTTTTTTAAGCAGTAATAACGTTGCGAAAAACGGCATTAAAAACATCAATCAATAGTTGAAAAAATACTCTGGCAATTTCAATAATGTCTTCTGCAATTCCAATGATTCCACATGATACCTCTTTGCCTTGAGCACGTTTATCTAGTCTGTGTCCGGCGATCGCGCCAAAAGCAGTAATGGTTAATCCCAAAGCGGCTGCTAACGGTGCTAATAATGGACCTAAAAATGGTATTGAAGTTATCAAACTTGCGACAGCAGCACCTAAAGCAGTACCGATACCAGCACCGATGACTAAATTAGGATGTGCCTTGACAAACTCGATAATTTTGATCAGAACAATTTTCCCTACAGCCAAAACTTTGTTACCAGCTTTTTTCGTGTAGCTAGCCAACTCGTGCAATCTGATAATGACTTCGTGGGGCAAGCCGCAATCATTTAACCAGACATACAACTCGCTACTACTCATTGAATCGGCATCTACTTGCCAGAGAGCCATTTTTAAGTTTGCTTGGGGGAGAGATAATGCTTGTGCAGTCATTTTTTTTCTATGGTAAAGGTATAATAGTGCCTCTTAAATATGATTGTGACTATAAAATCTCAGTCTTGTCGAGTCGGAAAAAGTCGGATAAAGTAGGCACTTTTATATCATTTGCCATTTACCCACGCCAGAAAAAGCTGGAGAAACTCGATCGGGTCGGAAAAAGTAGGATCGAGTAGGATATAATAGGCAAAACCCCAGCATTAACCCCACCTATGGACGTTCAAGAAGTCTTAAAACTTGCCGACGACCTAGTTTTTATCAATACGGGAAAACACTTAGACAATCTGCAAGAGGTGATACTGCGGGGAACTTTACAAGGTCAGAAATACTCAAAAATAGCTGATGAATCTCACTGTAGTGAAGGTCACATTAAAGATATTGCCTCTGCATTATGGAAGCAACTATCAGAAGTATTAGGCGAAGAAGTCAATAAAGCAAATTTTAGAGTCAGATTGGAGCAAGTAAAATTATCCAATCTCTGGAACTTCAATAATAAAGATTGTGTACACATTGGTAACGTCAACGTCTGTGAAAATAGTTCACAGTCCCCAAAATTACCCAACTCACCAATTGATGAAGAACCTCTAAACAAAGGCAACACTGAACCAAAATTGCGTCAATTCTTAGCTGAAATGCCTAAGTCTGGCATTTTCTACGATCGCACATCCGAACTCACCACCCTCAAACAGTGGATTCTCCAGGAAAACACCCGCCTACTCGCCATACTAGGCATAGTCGGCATTGGTAAAACAGCACTCGCCGTACACCTAGTAGAACAAATCAAACATGAATTTGATTTCATCATCTGGCGAAGTCTCGCCACATCTCCACCCCTGTCAATACTTCAAACAAATATAATTCAATTCTTCTGTAGGGGCGGCGCCCCCGTGCCCGCCCCAAATGCCGACGGCGTGGTTGTCCCAGAGAAGGGGGCAACCACAGGGGGATTGCCCCTACTGAACTACTTGCAAAAATACCGCTGTCTGCTGATACTCGATGACGTACAAATGGTAAATAGCAGCGGACAACTCGCTGGTATTTACCAACCTGGATATGAAGATTACGGCACACTCTTCAGACAGGTAGGAGAATTATCTCACAACAGTTGCTTAATCCTGATAGGTTCGGAAAAGCCTAGAGAAATCGCCGCATTAGAAGGCAAAAATCAGCCAGTTCGCTCATTACAACTCAATGGTTTAGGTGCGGTCGCGGGGGAAATCCTGAGAGAAAAACGTTTAACTGAAGATGCAAAATTGTCAGAACTAATTGAACAATACAGAGGTAATCCCTTGTGGTTAAAAATAGTTGCTACAATGATTCAAGATTTATTTAACGGCAGCCTATCGGAATTTTTGTCTGACGATCCACTATTTTTAGGTGATTTAGAATCTTTACTGCATCAGCCATTTAATCGCTTATCCGAGTCAGAAAAACAGGTAATGTCATGGCTAGCGAGTGAAACCGCGCCAGTTTCCATCTCAAAAGTGCCAGAGAATCTGCAATTATCTCGATCGCACTTTTTGAAAGTGATGCAATCCTTGGGACGGCGTTCATTAGTTGAAAAAATCCAGGATGGCGATCGCACATTTTTCAGCCTTGGGCCCGTACTAAAAGAGTATGTTAATACTCACTATTCCCGCCCAAACATAGAAAAAGAAGCCCGATCGCCCTTATAATATCCTTAGTATTGGGAAGCCAAAAACCATGTCACTCACACAAACCCAAGTAACCTATACTGAAGCTCTGGCCAATCTTGATGCACTGTGCGAACAAGTCATCAGCGATCGGGATGCCATCATCATTACCCGCAAAGACGGCGAAAACGTAGCCTTAATTGCCGCTGACGAGTTAGCAAGCTTATTGGAGACATTGCACCTGCTGCGATCGCCCAAAAACGCCGATCGCTTGTTAAGTGCCCTGAAACAGGCAAAAGCCAGAACAGTCAAACCTCAGACTGTCAGCGAATTGCGCCAGGAGTCGGGACTTGTCGAAGAAGCGTAAACAACCGCCACAAGAAACCGCAGAACCCGAGAAAACCCCTGTTCGCGATGCAGTTTTTAACCCTAAATTCCTAGAAGACCTTACCTATTGGGTGGACGTTGACCGCAAAGTTGCCCTCCGACTTTTAAAATTGGTAGAGGCGATCGTGCGCGATCCGTTCACAGGTATCGGCAAACCAGAACCCCTAAAATATTTGGATGCGGGTACGTGGTCGCGAAGGCTTACTCAAGAACATAGAATAGTTTACTTAGTGAGCGACAATAGAATTGATTTTCTCCAAGCTCGTTATCATTACGAAGATTAGCCCGAAATAATGAATTGACTTTTCAGTCCTCTAAAAGAGGACTTTCGCTATGAGACGGGGTTTTCAACCCCCAGCGGACTTGCGGGTTAGCGCGGGGATTTTGGAGACCCAAAAGTGCTATTCCCTATGGGATAGCTACGCTTAACGCAGTTTATAAACAATTTTTTATAATGGAATCCAATCCAATTTATCAATCCATTCTTCAGCTTCCGAAGTCTCCCAAACTATCACAATTTCTTCTGCCCATCTGCCTAAACTTGCACTTGGACGCACCCAAAACAGTCCCCAAATTTGTCCTCCCGTTGCCCAATATTCCTCCAAATGTCCAGGAATACTTTTGCGGTTATCCGTTACCAATAGCCTTTGCGATGATTCCAAATAGCTGATGATTTCTGGATCGAGGGTTCCTAATGGCGGTGCATTGGCGTCGCCCACCCGCAAAATATCTATCTCCGGCTGGAGATGCAATACAGCACTTTTCAGCTTAGGCGGCAAATTTTCATCGAGTAAAAAACGAACTTTCACTTGAGTTGAAGTAACTCCTGTTCTCGTTGGGCTTTGATTGCTCTCAAACGTTTGACTACATCAGAAGGTTCCTTAGCCAACCATTCCTGATAGCGTTCTTCCCGCCACTTCGCCAGGCGCAACATATAAGCATCCATCTGCTTGCGATTGTGCAAATAATAGGTTAGCGTCGCGTAAATTTTCTCTAAATTTAGACTAGGTAATTCCTCCAAAATTTGGTCGGGCGAATATCCATTTAAGTAATATTTAATTACGTCGTCGATGCCGATCCGATGTCCTTTGATGCGGATGTCATCAGGGTCCAAAAATTCAAAATAGTCTTCTAGTTGCATCGGTTAATCTCCGAATACTTAGTTAATCGCATTTTATCATAAATGGAAAAGGGCGCTCGACCTTATATAATAAAAACTTGTTACGATCGCCCTTTATCCCCCTATCATGCTTCAAATCCGCCGCCGTCCCCCCAGCACATCAGTCTCCGTCCTTTACCTCAGCTACCAAATCGCCGTACCCGACGCCGAACCCCAGCACATCCTCGAAGAAATCGTCTGGGAAAAAGAAGCTGAAGTGGCCCAAAAGCGCGATCGCACCCCGTTAGCCGATCTTCACAAAAAACTCCCGTTTGCACCGCCCATCCGCGACTTCCTCGGCGCCCTCAAAAACAGTAAAACCACACCCGCTATCATCGCCGAAGTTAAAAAAGCTTCCCCCAGCAAAGGCGTAATTCGCGAAGATTTCGACCCGGTAGCGATCGCCCTAGCTTACCAACAAAACGGCGCCAGTTGCATCTCCGTACTCACCGATGAAAAGTTCTTTCAAGGCAGCTTCAACAACCTAGCTAAAATCCGTGCCGCCGTCGATTTACCCTTACTTTGCAAAGAGTTTATTATCTATCCCTACCAAATCTATCTCGCCCGGATTCACGGCGCCGATGCTGTATTGTTAATCGCAGCTATTCTATCTGACAAAGACTTACAATACTTTGTAAAAATTGTCAAGACCTTGGGGATGACAGCTTTAATAGAAGTTCACACTCTCGCAGAACTAGATCGAGTATTAACCCTACAAGGCGTTAACCTGATCGGCATCAACAACCGCAACCTAGAAGACTTTTCCGTCAGCCTAGAAACTACCGGTCAACTATTAGCCGATCGACAAACCGAAATCCAAGCAAAAGGCATCCTCATCGTCAGCGAGTCAGGAATCCACACTCCCGACGACCTAACTCAAGTTGCCAGCGCCGGCGCCGAAGCCGTCCTCATCGGCGAATCTCTGGTCAAACAGCCGGATCCAGGCGCCGCTTTAGCCTCCCTTGTCGAAGCGCATCCGGGCCTGTGAAAGGCGAGACCGCTTGACAAATCCCCCTTAATTCTGATAAAAAGTGATTAAGTAGGTAAATAATGAGAATTTCTAGCCTGCATCGACTCAAGCGCTACTGTAAAAAAAAATAGCACTCAAAGCTACATTGCATAGAAATATTTTGCCAGAAAGCAATTAAATCTATTCTGTAAGCCTGTCGATCGCCCGCCAAATTTAGCGTGTCCAACGCACCCAGCCCCGAAAATTCGATCGGCAAAGCAGGGGTTATTGTACGGTTAGAAAACAAATAAAAAATCGGGCATCTAATGTTCACCTGTGATGCCTCATGCAATTGCAATGGGGTGTCGGTTCACTGAGGTATGTTAGCTTTCATGGAGCCAATCCCCCTTCCTTCGTACATTCATTATGAATTGCTACTTCAATTGTTAGAACGCAAAACGATGTTTGCTGTCAGTCCCCAGTCGCAGCAGCAGCAACAAGTTCACCAACTTATTATTACATTGCGCAAAGCCCTTGCCATTCAAAAGCAATTAGAACAAAGCTGCGAGCGATCGAACTTAGCGGTAGAACACCGCTGGTCTCTAAATGAAATTAACCAGAAGGGAGTTAAAAGTTAAAAAACTTAGAGTACCGACGTGACGTGACGTATCGTATTTGATTTATTCTATATAACTCCCACAGAAAAACTTAGGACAATATTATGGACAACAAATTAATGCTGATGATTCCCGGTCCGACGCCGGTGCCTGAAGCGGCCTTGTTAGCGATGGCAAAACACCCGATGGGCCACCGCAGCAAGGAATTTGACGCGATTTTTGCAGAATGTACCGAAAATCTCAAATGGTTGCACCAAACCAGCAGCGATGTCCTGAGTTTAACCGTTTCCGGTACCGGCGCGATGGAAGCTGGGATAATTAATTTCCTGAGTGCGGGCGATCGAGTTTTAGTTGGTACTAACGGCAAATTTGGCGAACGCTGGGCTGAAGTCGCCGAAGCTTACGGTTTAAACGCCGAAATTATTAAAGCCGAGTGGGGCCAACCTTTAGACCCCGAAAACTTCCGCGAAAAACTCGAAGCAGATACAGAGAAGCAAATCAAAGCTGTCATCATCACGCACTCGGAAACCTCCACCGGCGTCCTCAACGACCTCGAAACCATCAACCGCCACGTTAAAGCACACGGCGAAGCTTTAATTATGGTCGATGCTGTCACCAGTTTAGGTGCTGTCAATATTCCGATGGACGCTTGGGGAATCGATGTCATTGCTTCGGGTTCTCAGAAAGCTTACATGATTCCCCCTGGTTTGGGTTTTGTGGCCGTGGGTCCCAAAGCTTGGGAAGCTTACAAAACTGCGAAACTGCCCCGCTATTATTTAGATTTGGGCAAATACCGCAAAGAAGCTGCCAAAAATACGACTCCTTTTACTCCACCGGTCAATATGTTTTTTGGGCTGCAAGTAACATTGCAGATGATGAAAGCCGAAGGATTAGAAAACGTTTTCGCGCGGCACAAACGGTTGATGACAACTACTCGCGCTGCTGTAAAAGCATTAGGTTTACCTTTGTTTGCTGCTGACGATGCCGCCAGCCCTGCGATTACCTCGGTTATGCCACCAGAATCCGTAGATGCTCAAAAAGTACGGACTTTGATGAGAAAAAGATTTGACATTGCTCTCGCCGACGGACAAGACCATTTGAAAGGTAAAATCTTCCGAATCGGCCATTTGGGCTTTGTGTCCGATCGCGATATCCTAGCAGCAATTTCCTCTTTAGAAGCGGTGTTGCGAGAATTGGGCCATGAAGGCTATACTCCTGGTGCCGGCGTTGCCGCTGCTGCCAAATTCTTGGCTGAATCCTAATCTCAGTTGTTAAAGGATTTTAGATTTTGGATTTTCTCTAAAATCTAAAATCCTTTTAATATGCTTCGGATAACCAATCAAAGATTTTATCCAACTGTTCGAGAGTGACTAAACCGTATTGCCACAGAACCATCGGCAAGGAATCCGGGTCTTTATCGCGCTGGCGCTGTTTGTCACCGCCACGACGTTCGGCGACAGCAATTGACGCGGGAGAAATTGCCAAATCTTCTTGTAAAAATCGAATTAATCGAGTGTATGTAGCCGGTGCCATCTGATTTCACCTCTTTGTATAGGACACCATTTTCTAATGGAACCTGATGTTTTTTGATTAGTAATAAGCCAGTTTTAAATCTGTCTTGTAACCGTCGATAACTGTTTTAACAGTATTGGCGGTTGAAAGTGCCAAACGTAATTCTCAGTGCGACTGTAAAGCAAACCTTTCCCAAAAAGCTAAAGGTTTTGCACTTTTGCTGTTGCCAGCCCGCTCGACTGGCGAGCGCGATCGAATCTAAACTGAATACCTCGGCATCTTTGCAGCGCGAATCGAAATAAATTCTGCTACCTAAAACTAATAAACCAGGTTCAGAGTTTAACTTCATCTGCCAAAATGCAGAATCCGCAAATCTACTTCAAAATTGGTTAAATATTTCGATCGAACCCCTACCTGCTACCAGAAGTTAACTTTGCCAATTAACTTGGCTCGTAGAATTTTACTTCAAATAGGTTTAGTAGATTTAGCTCGAACTTCAGAAGTTCCAGAGAATTTCTTTTCGTGCTGCTACCTCTTGAGGCTGAGTATCGTCTCTCAGGATTGGTAACGAGTCGCTGACTCGTCTCACACCCGCGACCAACAATCCACAGCTTCCGCAAACAAGCTCAAGTTCAGACTCAGTAAGATCGACATCCTAGCAAATCTTTTGGTGTCTGTACTGAATCTTACATTAATAATTTAACAAATTTAATCAATTTTTGTAAAGTTTCTAAATTTTCTCCGGTATTCCGAAGGCAGGCGGATCTCTGGGCGATGGAAACCGGGGGATTGTGTCTGCGTGCAGGTTTTACTGGAACAACGCTTCGGACATTTTTTGATTGGCAACCGTAGAATAAGGGTTTCAGACTACAACCTCAAAACTTAGTTCGCTGAGGCAGGTTGACCGAAGAAACCCGGTTTCTAGGAAATTTTGGGTTTAGTAATGAGAAATATCGGAAGAAACCGGGTTTCTAGCCCCCATGCGCGAGGGAACTGAAACTGTCGGAAGTTTTACTGGAAAAACTCGATTTCAATACGATCGCCCACTTTGACACCGAGTTCAGCAGCTCGCCCGCCCCGGAGTTCAATAACTCGATCGACAGCAGTATCGGGCCCGTAGGTAGGACAAGGAGTGGCAGTACAAGGAGGTGCAGAAAGTTCGATCGCCTCAACTACTCCATCCCGTAGAAAAATCATATCCAGAGAAATCTTGCAATTTTTCATCCAAAAATTGACCGACCGCGCCGGTTTAAACTCAAACAGCATTCCTCTGTCATCCGGCAAAGAAGTTCTGTACATTAAACCCATAGCCTGCTGTTCCACTGTTTTCGCCACTTCGAGTTCGATTGGGCGATCGGCTATCCGAGCTCTAGCAGAAACAGGCAGCACTTGACCCGATGTTGTCGCCCTCGGAGACTGCGAGGCCAAAATACCAGTAGCACCAGCATCTGCGACAGGTAAAGCCGGCGAACATCCCAGCAAAAATAGAATTACCCCAATACTCAGAAAATTAGCTAAATAACTCATAATGATTTAAGATTTTAGATTTGAGATTGGCAATTGGTAATTGGAAGTTAAAACATTCTTTTTTTGACAACTGCCAACTGACAACTGCCAACTGACTAATGACTAATGACAACTGCCAACTGACTAAGGACTAATGACTAAGGACTAATGACTAATGACTGCTTCAAGATTCGCGCATCACGTAGCCAACACCGCGCACCGTCTGAATCAAGCGCTTTTCGCCCTCATCTTCAATCTTGATCCGCAGATAGCGGATGTAAACCTCAATCACATTCGACTCGCCCAGAAAGTCGTAACCCCAAACATTTTCCAGAATTTGTTCCCGAGTCAAAACCTCGCGGGGATGTTCCATCAAATACTTTAGCAGCTCAAATTCTTTCATCGTCAGGTCGATCGCCCGTCCATTGCGCAGGGCCCGCCTAGAGGCCAAATCCAAAACTAAATCGCCAAACCTCAATTGTTCGTTGCTGGTGTTATCCGGCTGCAAATACAAGCGCACCAACTGCAAAAACTCCTCAGTGCGGTAAGGTTTGAGAAAATAATCATCCGCGCCAGCTTCCAGACAAGCTACGCGATCGTCAACTGTATCACGACCGATCAATAGCAGCACCGGCACCCGATTGCCAATACTTCTGAGGTGAGAACAGAGTGAGAGCCCCGACTCAGGACCAAGTATCCGGTCAATTACAATCAAAGCTGGCTGCAATTCACCGGCTAAATGTTGGCCGGTGGCGGTATTAGAAGCCACTACAGGTTCGTAGCCGGAGGATTTTAAGTCGAGACTCAAGTGTCCGGCGAGAACTTCGTCTGTTTCAACTAGAAGGACACAGGGATTGCGATCGAGAGTAATTGCAGCCATTGAATTGACCGGTGAAGACCATAACTGTTCTAGCACGTTTGATGGCCGTTGGTTGTTGGCTGTTAACTGTTGGCTGTTGACTGTTGTTATTTGTTGTTATTAGACTTCTCCTAAAAAGCAGATTTTGAACAGGCAGGATGCCTGTTCCACGATAATTATGGGAGATGTCTATTCGTTATGGGTTATTTGCGAGTTGCTACCCATTACCAATTCCCAATTCTATAATGCCCCATGCCCCATGCCCCATGCCCCATGCCCCATGCCCCATCCCTCCGCTTCGCCCAATTCCCAATTTAAATTATGACCATCATCGTATTCGGCAGTATCAATATCGACCTAGCAGCAAAAACTCCCCGGTTGCCGCAACCAGGGGAAACTATCATCGGTAGCAATTTTTTCACGGCCGGCGGCGGCAAAGGAGCAAATCAAGCAGTCGCGGCCACCCGTCTCGGCACTTCTACCAACATCATCGGCCGCGTCGGCAACGATAAATTTGCTGAAGAATTATTGACAAATTTACAATCTTATGGTTTAAGTACAGACAATGTATTAATAGACCAAAACACTCATTCAGGAGTGGCAATTATCGCGGTAGACGAGACGGGTCAAAATAATATTATTGTGATTCCGGGCGCGAATAACAATGTCGGTGAAGCAGATATAGAACGTCTCAAAAAACTCTTAACAGGAGCTACATCTGTGCTGTTACAGTTAGAAATTCCCCTGGAAGTTGTCCAAAAAGCTGCGGAAGCTGCTTGTCAAGCGGGGGTGCGAGTTATTCTCGATCCAGCACCGGCTAGGGCGGATTTGCCGATCGAACTTTATCCGCTAATTGACATTATCACGCCGAATGAAGTGGAAGCGGGCCAGTTAGCCGGTTTTCGGGTGAATGACACGGAAACAGCGATTGTAGCTGCCAAACACTTGCAGGAGCGCGGTGTCAAGAATGTTATTGTCAAATTGGGCGATCGGGGGGCTGTTGCTGTTACGGCGGATGAAACCTTTTTTGTACCGGCTTTTGCTGTGGAGGCGATCGACACTGTGGCTGCTGGCGATGCTTTTAACGGCGGTTTGGCCTCTGCATTAGATGCCGGTCTGTCCTTGTCAGAGGCGGTGCGGTGGGGCGCAGCAGCGGGCGCTCTGTGCACAACTAAAGTGGGTGCTCAAGGTGCTATGCCCGATCGGGCAACTTTTGATAAATTTTTGCAGGATTTAATTTGAATTTGTCAGGTGCGTACTAGTTGGATTTGTCAGGTGCCGAAGGCGCACCCTACTTTGACTTGTAAAGCGCGCGTTAGTTGAATTGCTAATTTGTCAGGTGCCGAAGGCGCACCCTACTTTAACGATTTTTATTTAATCGTCGTCTTTGAATTCTTTGGCTAAGCGATCGAGTCTGTCGTTCGTTTCTTTTGTAAACTTGAGTAACCCAACGCTGACAATGTTTGATGTTAATCCGCCAGCGGTGGCAAGTTTGCCTTCTAGGACTTTTCCCGAAAACAACAGTCCGATGCCTAAAATATTGACTAAAGCGCTGGTGATGATGAATCCAAAAGTTGCGTTAGAACTAAAACGAGCTTAACGCCAACTATCTTGAATCATCTGGCAACGACGAGCGATCTTGGAAGAATCATCAGAGGACGATGGTCGATCGTCCTCTAAATTTAACGTGAGTTCAGGGTTGAGCAAAAAGGTTGAGCGAGTTGACTTGTAGTTGAGATCGAACCTATAATCTAAATTAGTAATTTTCTCTAAAGGCATCATGGGGCGATCGCTCAAAGTTTCTCCAGGGTGTATCGAACAAGTCAAATCGGCTTTAGGACGCAACGGCTTTCCGACTCAGAAGGCTTTGGCTGAAGAATTGGACATTGGGCTATCCACAGTCAAGAAATTTCTGACGGGACAACCTGTTGATTACTCATATTTTCTGGAAATTAGCGAAAGATTGGGGTATGAATGGAGAAATATCGTACATATAGACGAAACTATCCCTAAGCCTATCTTCGAGGAAACCTCAGCTTTCATCACTGGTACTCCCATCACCCATCCGCGCTACTTTTTTGGACGCCAGAAGGAACTCAAACGCCTATTCGACTTACTGAAACGCCGTCCCCTGCAAAATGCTGCGATTATCGGCAAGAGGCGCAGTGGCAAGACTTCTTTGCTGCAATACTTGAAAAATATTACCACCACCCCAACAGAACAGTTGCGTCCCGGTCAAAAATCAGACTGGTTGCCCCATCCAGAAAACTATCGTTGGATTTTCGTAGATTTTCAAGATTCGCGACGGCAAAATCGGGAAGGGCTGCTGCGCTACATTTTAGAATCCCTAAAAATGTCAGTTCCCAGCCCTTGCGACTTAGATAGATTTATGGATGTGGTTAGCAGTAATTTACGTCAACCTACAGTCATCCTATTAGATGAAATTGGCGCAGGATTGCAACGCTGTCCCGAATTAGATGATGGGTTTTGGGAGGGTTTGCGCTCTTTGGCAACTAACCAAACCAATGGGAATTTAGGGTTTGTCTTGGCAACTCCAGAATCGCCGATCGAATTAGCGCGTAGCACCGGACATAGTTCGCCTTTTTTCAATATCTTTGGATATACCACAACTCTCGCAGCTATGACTGAAGCTGAAGCGCGCGAGTTGATAGCCAGTTCGCCCATACCTTTTCCTGCTGAGGATGTCGAGTGGATTTTGACTCAAAGTAAATGCTGGCCTCTGCTGCTGCAAATTCTGTGTCGAGAACGATTATTTAGTCTGGAAGATGGGGAAATGGGGGATGATTGGCATGAAGAAGGGTTACAACAGATGCAGCCCTTCACTCATTTATTTGAGCCATTGGTCTAGCGATCGTTATATTTAGGAAACTACTCAAAATTAAGTACGTAAAGCAATTTGATCGCAAGCCCTCGCATTTATCTGTGGGCTCAATCTAAAATCTAAAATCTAAAATCTAAAATCTAAAATCTAAAATCGGATGACCCCTTTGAATTTAGAGAGAGCGCGTAAATCCTGTTTATGCAAAGCTTTAATGTTTCTTCCCACTTTCTTTCAAATCAACCTTAATACAACCTCAAGACAACCTCAAGACAACCTTTTAATCAACCTCTAAGTGTTTTAGGATAAGATAGGATAAGATAGGATACCGTTTAAAACAAAAAAGCCAAGTAAGTCGTTACCTTACTTAGCTCCTATTGATTAACAAACGGACTTCAACAACGATTCACATTGGTTTCTATTCCTCCTTCTTGTCTCGATCGTTCTTGTCCTCATCCTTGCCCTTGCTCCTATCCTCCATAGGAATGAGTAATTGGATGATAACGGGAAACACGACTGGATCATTAAAAGGTACGTCATTCAATATGGCGCAAATCACCACTGCAACAATTAACAGTGGTCGATAAAAATTAGCCATTTAGCTCTCCAATTTGTTCAAAAGTTTAATCAAAGCTTCTGAACGGTAGCTTAACGGTAATGTTCAGGGGGAGCGTGGGTGTCCAGAGTCTAAAGGTACTGGGCACTCTATTCTCTTTTTCCCTAACGCAAATGTAACACAGCAATTTTAGCGAGCTGCATTAATTTATTGCTAGCTCATATTCTAATGTTTTATGTAATTGCTCTCATTTGTGCATTTTTACTTATATTTTTTGGATATACTAAGTATAGGCGATCGTCCGATCGGCTAACAAAGATTAAACAGGATGTACAAAGGCTAGAAATTTGTGCAGACGTAACAACCATAAGTAACGCTCACCACAGTATATCGATCGGCGAATTAAACAGTCCAGTCAGCGCCCTACTGAGTAGCTTCAGTTATCTCAGCCAAGACGTAGATGCAGCCCTCAACCAGCAAAGTCCTTACAACCAGCGTTTAGCCCTCAGTGCAGTAGCAGAAAAATTAAACAGTTTAATTCGAGAATTGACCCGCAGTGGTGACAAATATGCAGTACGTTTTCGCCCTATTGCAAATAGTTGGTATGAAATTGTCACCAACTATGTGCGGGAACTAGCAGAAGTTATCGAACTGCGAAAAGAAATCGACAACCCTTATATAATCGGCATACCTCTGACAGAACAACAGGAAATCTTTGTCAAACCCGTTGACTTAAGTGGAACTTACATCAGTACGCGCATCGAGCAATTACTGCTAGACCGCCGCCGCCCTCCTTTGTTACTCTACGGTCAGCGGCGCATGGGCAAAACATCCCTCCTCAACAACCTGGGACGCTTGCTACCCAGCACTATTATTCCCATGTTTGTAGACTTACAAGGGCCAGTTTCATCAGCGAGTGATTATGCTGGTTTTCTCTACAATATCGCCCGCAGTATGGCAAACTCAGCCCAGCGCCAAAGTGCGTTAACTCTCCCATCTCTTAAGCGCGAAACACTGCAAGATGACCCTTTCACCCGCTTTGATGAATGGCTGGACGAAGTAGAACAAGCGCTACAACCAAATATTGCCCTGCTTGCCTTGGATGAATTCGAGGCGCTAGATAATGCCATCACAAAAGGACGCTTTGATCGGGAGGATGTTCTGGGAATGTTGCGTCACCTGATTCAACATCGTCCCCGCTTCAAAGTGCTGCTAGCTGGTTCCCATACAATAGAAGAATTTCAGCGTTGGGCTAGCTATTTAATCAATGTCCAAGTCGTTCATATCAGCTACCTGAAACAACGCGAAGCGCGTCAACTAATTGAGCAACCCGTCCAAGATTTTACCCTGCGTTACGAACCCAATGCGGTCGATCAAGTTTTGCAACTCACCCGCTGTCACCCTTTCCTAATCCAACTCCTCTGCGCTGAAATTATCGCACTAAAAAACGAGCAAAATCCATCTATCCGCCGACGGGCAACTTTAGCCGATGTAGAAGCAGCAATACCAGAGGCTTTAAGTGTTGGCAGTTTCTTTTTTGCCGATATTCAAAGCAATCAAGCAGATGCAGCAGGATTAGCTATTTTGCAGTTTTTGGCAGCACAAGGAGAAGGGGCAACAGTCAGCCGATTAACTATTTTGCAACACTTTCCCGATAAATCCGATGCTCTCAATTTACTTCTGCAACGCGAATTGATTGAGGAAGTTAGTGAGGGCTACCGTTTCCAAGTAGAATTAATTCGCCGCTGGTTTGCATCATCTCTGTCTGTCCTGTAGTCTACGGCGAGAGTAACAAGATATTGCCTGTAGGGACACAACAGTGTTCATTGGTGTCAACAAACACGTTAAACCGATAGTCCGACAGGGGTTGAAACCCCTGCCTCAAAGCTAAAGTCCTCTCATACCAATTTAAGGTGAAGTTGCACATATCTCGATCCCCCTAAATCCCCCTTAAGAAGGGGGACTTTGAGAAGAATCTTGTCCCCCCCTCCCGCGGGGGGTTAGGGGGGATCAGATTCTACGGGGCCTCATAAAAAATTGGTATCAAGAGGACTGAGAATAAAAATTTTTAAACTCATTAGTCCTCCTCGCTGTGGACTTTAGCTATTAGACAGGGAATTCATTCCCTGGCGGACTACCGGGTGGGAGGGCTGACAGCTTAAGTTGACACCTATCAACACTGTTGTGTCCTTCATAACTTTAACTACTTTAGCTTTAACCCTTCGGCCGCTGAATAATTGTTTCAACTACCCGCCGCTTGACTTTTGGATCGATACCAATCAGCCGCACGTATTCGCCGCCGTGTTCCGCCAAACAAGTTTCTAAAGATGCAACCACATCTTTTTCCTGTGCAGTTTGAATCGTCGCGCAACTTTGCCAAGAACCAGTTTTAAATCGGCGATTATCTGCATATTCCATGCCAATTTTGCAGCCTCTTGCTAATAACTGCTTTACTTGTTCCAATACCTCGGAACTCAGCCGCGCCGCATGACCGTTACCGCCTTCAGAACTTGGCTCAACGTAAGCCTTATAATATTTGGATGACGGGTCGTTTAATTGACTTTGCGTTGGCGCAGCAGCAGGGGCATTGGGGGTTCCTTTAACGTTAAACAGCCGCGATTGGTTGTATTCATCTACTAAGCGCATTTCCTGAATCCGCTTTTGTTGGTTCACCATCAAACTGCCCATTTCTATTAAATGAGCGAGGCTGAAATTCGGGTTGGGAAAATCGGGCGCTGCTTCCAAAGTGTTTACCAAACGCTTGGAAACTCGCTCGATTCCTACTTTGTGAATGAATTCGCGGATTTGTTCGTCGTAAATGCGCGATCGCAAAGCGCTAAAAAAGTCGATCGCCTGATCGGGAAAATGATCGACTAACCCGACAATCTCAGTTTTCGACAATTTGTCAGACTCAAAAATTCCCCCAACAATCCCAATTTTATCATCCCGGCTCGGTTCCCAATAATACTTTTCCATCCGCCCGTCGCGAATCAGCGGCGCGTACAGCGTAGAAAAATCATTTCCCGTGACAATAATCGGCACTCGGTGCAGCGGCGTGCTGTCATAACTTCCCGGTAACTGCACATTAGTTGGATTATCAGCAATATTCATCAGAGTGGCATTGACCATCTGAGTATTGACAGTATATTGAGTAGTAGTATCGAACCTGCCAGCACCGGCATCCAAATCGTTAATAAAGATAGCGCACATCTCGCCGCGCACGCGAATTTGCTCCGCAGCTTCCCGGTAGCGCAAGCGAATTAAACGCGCCGGATCTCCTGCATCCGGGCTTTCTAATTCCCCGCCAGATATCATCACCGGTTCAAAGCCCATCCGCCGAAAAACCAGTTCGGTTTGAAAAGTTTTGCCTTCTCCTTTGCGGCCGTGAATTCCTAAAATTAGGGGGACTCTTACTCCGGGCAAATTTAAAAAGTTTTTAGTGACGTGCACCGCAACGCGATCGAGAAAGTCAGGAGAAATGTAATAACTCATCAGTAGATTTGTCAGGGATATTGCTGTTACTGTTATGATTTTATGACAAAACTAACAGCCTGCACCGCTAACCAGGGTTTTTACCGTACAATCTAGGTCTACATATTATGTGTTAAGGAGCGATTCGTGAGTCCAGAAACCTTACTAAAAGAACCAAGCGTGCAAGCCGAAGCCAGTTTGTTCAGTTCTGAGGGCTTCGACAGCTATGTAATGACAACTTACGGGCGTTTTGCGATCGCCCTAGAACGGGGCCTCGGCTGCCGCGTTTGGGATACCGAGGGCCGCGAATATCTCGATTTTGTGGCCGGTATTGCTACCTGCACTCTGGGACACGCCCACCCGGCAATGGTGGAAGCCGTAACTAAGCAAATTCAGACCCTGCACCACGTTTCTAACCTTTATTATATCCCCGTACAGGGCGAGCTGGCGAAGTGGCTTGTAGACCATTCTTGCGCGGACAGAGCCTTCTTTTGCAACTCCGGCGCGGAAGCTAATGAAGCGGCAATTAAACTCGCCCGCAAGTACGCCCACGAAAAATTAAATATCTCGAATCCGACAATCATTACCGCCGTTGCGAGTTTCCACGGCCGGACTTTGGCGACAATTACGGCAACGGGACAGCCTAAATACCAGAAGGGTTTTAGCCCCTTGGTGCCGGGATTTCACTATGTACCCTACAACGATATTAGTGCGATCGAAAGTGCGATCGAGCAACTCGACAAAGACGAACGCCAAGTAGCTGCAATTATGCTGGAAGCGCTGCAAGGCGAAGGCGGAGTTCGCCCGGGAGATATCGCCTACTTCCAGCGCATTCGGGAAATTTGCGACGAAAAAGGCATTTTGCTCATTCTCGACGAAGTGCAAGTCGGGATGGGACGCAGCGGCAAATACTGGGGCTACGAAAACCTCGGCATTGAACCGGATATCTTTACATCTGCCAAAGGATTGGGTGGCGGTATCCCGATCGGCGCTATGCTGTGCAAATCTTCCTGCGATGTATTTGAACCGGGAAGTCACGCCAGCACTTTCGGCGGCAATCCTTTTGCTTGCGCTGTAGCTTTGTGCGTGTGCCAAACTTTAGAACGGGAAAACCTTCTGGAAAACGTGCAGCAGCGCGGGGAACAGTTGAAAGCAGGGCTCAACAAGTTGGCGGCCGCATATCCGCATTTAATTGCTGAGGTGCGCGGCTGGGGTTTGATTGTCGGGATGGAATTGCAAGCCGACATCGAACTTACATCCGCTGATATCGTCCAATCTGCCATCGCCGCAGGAGTTTTGTTGGTTCCTGCAGGGCCGAAAGTGCTGAGGTTTGTCCCGCCGCTGATTGTCACCTCCGCTGAAGTCGATCGAGCTCTGCTGGCAGTGGAGTCAGCCTTGCGTTCTCAAGCGGTACAGTAAAATCTACTGAGTTGCTTTTTTTTAGCTGTAGCGCTGAAACTCGCGCCATATCCTAGATAACTCACTTAGTCCAAGACACACTCTTCCTCAGAAACCCGGTTTCTTTCGAGATTTCTCGTTACTAAACCCAATAGTTTCCCAAAAACCCGGTTTCTTAGCCTAAGTCCGATCGGAGTAAAAGTAAACCCGTCCCGCTGCAAGTATGTCGGGGCGGGTTTATCAAATTTAGAACTGTCTGTCAAACCGGCCCCGACAGACTGACGGCGCCTTTAACCGCGATTTTACTAAGGATCAACGCGCCAAATAATACTATTAGCGATTATAGGTGCTAGTTTCGCTATCTGCGTGTCTGTTGGGACTTGTGATATCGTTTCCGGTTGCATGGGAAGGATAAAGTCAAGGGCAATAATTCCACATTCCCCCACGGACGACTCCCGACTCCCGACTCCCCATCCCGAACGGTGTAACCGGAATTGATATGAATCCTGGTTTAACTATTTCGCGCCCTTCCCACTAAACCTAGTACCCTTATAGTGGGAAGGGCGGGTGACGACGATTGCATCTTTGAGCAATTTTTGAGACTGCTTTCAAGAGAGGAAAGATGCAATCATCGTCACCAAATTTTTCCGTAAAATTTTGCTCGTCAACTGTATATTGTGAGAGAATAGAAGAACCAAGGAGGTGATGTTGAGTGCTACACAAGGCTATCCAAGTTCGTTTGTATGCTTCTACCCAAAATCAACAAATACAATTAGCTCCCACTTTTGGTGGTGCAGGTTGGTGGTGGAATTATAATCTAAATAAATTAATTAAACTTTATAAAAAAACTGGTAAAAAAATTTGCAGCTCCGCCCTCTACACACTTTTACCGGCTCTCAAAAAATTAGATAGAAGTGCAGGGCTAGGTGAGTGTTACAACCAATTTTTGCCAGCTAATACGCTCAACGCAACCACTGCCTACAAAAACTTTCTTGAGCAACGTGCTGGGTTTTATGAGTTCAAATTTCAGCATAAAAAACAGTCTGTTCAGTATCCTAAAAACGTTAAAAGTGTAGAGGGTAATTTCAAAATTTCCCGCAAGCTGGGAATAGCAAAACAAAAAATACAGAGATTAATTGAGGGTAAAATCCCGACTGTAATTATTAGTAAGAATTATTCCGGAAAATCTCTGACATCTATACTGACTGAAATAGAGGGTGAGAACCAGACAACAAAAGAAGGTAGGATTTATGGCATTGATTTAGGAGTGAAACACTTTGCTATTGTCACCGAGGGCGAAAAAAAATCTAAATATGACAATGCCAAGCATTTTGCCAAGCACGAGAAGAACTTGAAGCGCCAGCAGCAAAAGTTAACGCCCCAGCAGAAAAAAAGTAATTCTAGTTACAAATATACAAAAGTTATTCCCAAGGTATACGAACGCGTTAAGCATTCGCGGCAAGATTTTTTACATAAACTTAGTTATAAGTTGGGCAGCGATAGCGAAGCTGTCATAGTAGAGAACCTTCATGTCTGGGGCACGGTTCGCAATCAAAATTGGGCGAAAGCCATATCTGATAAGGGTTGGGGAACTTTTTCCAACTTCGGGGCCCAAAAGTGGGAACGCAAAGGCGGGAACTTTGTTGAGGTTGATAGATGGTTTCCCAGTTCCAAACTCTGTTCTAATTGTTTCCATCAAAGGACCGAGATGCCATTAGATATGAGGGAATGGACTTGTCCTCACTGTGGTACAGATCGTAATCAGCAGGGGAATGCAGCGATAAATATCAGAGCAGAAGGTATCAGAATCCTAAAGGCGGAAGGTTCAGCCGTCTCTGCTTTAGGAGGCGAGGTAAGACCAAAGCTGGCACAAAAGTCTAAGCTTCTGCCCTCGCCTATGAGTACACAAGCCCCTACTATCTTCGGTACTCCGATTTAGCGGTGGGTAGTTCACAAGGTTGCACGGAAGCAGCGCTCCTATGGTTAATAGTTTGGCGGAATGCACGATGGACGAAAAGCGTCGCAAAACTGATGTTAATATGCTCCAAGCGCTGCTGGAAAATCCTGTGGACTCAGGAATAGATTTGATTTTGAGGACGAACCCAAAGTCGATCGACTTTGAGTTCATGCAAACGCTTTATTTGGAAAAGCCGGCACTGACGCGAGAAAGTTTGCTCAAAGCTGCAAAATTTTTCCAAAAGGCGATCGCACCCTTAGAATCTGCAAAGGGCACTTCTAAATTGCCCGGAACCGGGACAGCATATCTGGCTTTTTTAGCAGAAGTATTGCAGGCAGTTGCGCGCAGCGCAGATTCGCAGCACCTGTACCCGTTGCTGAGAAACAATTTAGATAAACTCGATCATAATTTCGCACAACTGCTGCGCGGATGGGCAACTTTGGTGTTTTCTGCTGCCAAAGAATCGGAAACTAGGCGCATTGCAGCCCTGATCGGCAATCTGAGCAACAAAATTGGGCGGTTTCCCCTCGGCAGCAAGGCTAATAACTTGGAAATCGAAATTGCCGGTTACGAAACAGTTGCTAAGGTGTTTACCCGCAAAGACTTTCCCCAAGAATGGGCGATGATGCAAAACAATCTGGGTAACGCTTACAGCGATCGCCCCAAAGGTGATAAAGCTCAAAATATTGAACAGGCGATCGCTTGCTTTGAAAATGCCCTGCAACTGCGCACTCCCCAACAGTACCCGGAACAGTGGGCGACGCTGCAAAATAATCTGGGGAACGCTTACAGCGAGCGCCTCAAAGGAGATCCGGCAGACAATCTAGAACAGGCGATCGCGTGCTATCAAAACGCGCTGCGAGTTCGCACGCGCGAAACTTTCGGGGAAGAGTGGGCGAGCACTCAAAACAATCTCGGCCGTGCTTACAGCCGCCGCCTGCGGGGCGACAAAGCCCAAAATCTGGAACTGGCAGTCGGTTGCTACCACAATGCTTTGCAAGTCTACAACCGCAAGCGGTTTCCCCGCCGCTGGGCCACGACTCAAAATAATTTGGCAAATGCTTACTGCGAGTTCCTGCGGGGCAACCGAGCCGAAAATCTCGAATACGCGGTCAACTGCTATCAGAGGGCTTTGCAAGTGCGGACTAGGGAAGCTTTTCCGCTACAGTGGGCGACGACTCAAAGGAATTTGGGGCGGGTGTTTATCGATCGCATCAAAGGCGATCCGGTGGAAAATGTGGAAATGGCGATCGCCTGCTATCAAAATGCTTTACAAGTCTATACCCGCATCAAATTTCCCGAAGCTTGGGCTTCGATCCAAACTTACCTCGGTAGGATCTACAGTCGGCGGGTGAAAGGGGAAAAAGCTGAAAATATCGAAATGGCGCTGGCCTGCTATCAAAATGCTTTGCTATTTTGCAACCGCCAAAAATCTCCCGAACGCTGGGCAATGCTGTGTGCGTACCTCGGCCGCGCTTTCTGCGAACACCTGAAAGGGGAAAAAAACCGCAACCTCAAAAGCGCGATCGCCTGCTATCAAAATGCGACCCAAGTCTACACCAGGGAGGGAGCTCCCAACCGCTGGGCCATGCTGCAAATTTATCTCGGTAGGGCTTATTCCCAAGTGACAGAGACGGAAAACTTGTCCCACATGGAAAGCGCGATCCGCTGCTATCACAGCGCCTGCCAAGTCTACACTCGCGAAACCCATCCCCACCGCTGGGCTGAAATTTTATTTTATTTGGGTCAAGCTTACCGAGTTCGAGGCGAGTTGCTTCGCGCCTACGGGGTTTTTGCTGCTGCTGTCGATACTGTTGAATTCTTGCGCTCCGAACCCGAGCTTGATACAGTCGATTGGGGCGATCAGACGAGTACCCCAAAAGTCAAATTAACCCGCACCTGGGCTGGACTCTATAAATGCCTGGTGCAAGTTTGCCTGGAACTCGGCGCCAGCGAACCCGAATATTGCGCTAAGGCTCTGGAATACGCCGAACGCCACAAAAATCGGAATTTAGTAGAACTGCTGGTTAAATGCCAACTGACTCCGAAAGCCGAAATTTCCGCAGCGGTGCGAAGCGAGTTGGAGTCGCTGCAACAGGAAATAGCGGGGGAACAGCGGCACCAAGAACAGCGAGAACCCGAGCCCAACACTACCTTGATTCCTGAGGGCGATACCCAAGGTTTGAACAGCGGTTATCTGCTGCCGAACTCGGACTTGATGCACTTAAATCAATTGTGGCGGCAGTTTGATGGGTTGATTGCTCGGGAGGTGCAGGCAAACGACCCTTTCTTCAGCCTAGCTCGCAAAGTTCAACCCATCGCTTTCGAGCAAATTCGCCAATTGTTGCCTGATGCCAATTGCGCTGCTGTGGTGTGGGCGAGTTTGGGGGAGTTGCTGGTCGCTTTTGTGGTGGTCAAGGGTGCACAATATCCCGCCGTTCACCTGTGTTCGTCGCAAAATGCTGTGGCTGCCGAAAGTTGGGCCCTGGAGTACCTCAGCGCTTATTCCGAACAAAAAGGTCGCTGGATCAATCATCTCCCGGCTCGCCTCAAACGCTTGGCCTCGCTGCTGGAAATCGATCGAGTGGTGGCGCTGATTCCGGAGAATTGCGATCGGCTGATTTTTGTGCCGCACCGATTTTTGCACGCTTTGCCCCTGCACGCTTTGCCTCTGGGGGTGAGAGACGGATTTGATGACGGCAGGGGAATTTGGAGGACTGGGTGGAGCGATCGCAGCGGTTTTGATGTGGAGGGGTACACTGGTTCGGATTTTTCTCAAGGTTCGGCCTTTGGCGACGTTTCAGCGCCTGCTAGTTATTTGATCGATCGATTTGCTGGAGGAATTCGTTATGCTCCTAGCTGTCAGCTATTGCTGTTTAGACAAAGTGCGCGCGCTGCTGCTCTTGGTCGGTACCGACCCCGTTTGGAGCACCTTTTGGCAGTTCCAACTTTCACCAGAGATTCGTTTTACAGCAACATGGAAATCGCCAATATTTCCCAGTATTTTCCTAGTGCAGAACTTTTGCGCCAGAAGCCAGCAATTAAAGAGGCTTTTTCCCGAGGAATGTCTGCTAATAAGGGGGATTTACCCCAGCAAATAGGGCAGTTGCAGCAGAAAAAATGCGCTCACTTTGCTTGTTTGAGTTTGCTTAATTTGGGTTGGCCGCTGAAATCCGCAGTGTTTTTGAGAAATGATGTTCTGAGTTTGGAGGAAATTTTTAATCTTGATTTGCGGCAATATTTTTTAGTTACTTTATCGGCTTGCGAAATTGCCCACGGCCCAATTAGCGGTGCTGCAGGAGATTTTGTCGGTTTGTCGGCGGGTTTGTTGTATGCTGGCACCTCTAGTGTGGTCAGCAGTCTTTGGAAGGTGAACGATGTTTCTGCGCTGCTGCTGACGAGCAAGTTTTATGAAAATCTCGCACGGTTTCCTCGGTTGCAGGTGGGAGATGTGGCGCGAGCGCTGGCGGATGCTCAAAGGTGGCTGCGGAATTTGACTGGCGAGGAATTGGAGGTGTTGCTGGCGGATTTTCAACCTCAAATTTCGCATATGTTCGATCGGCTGTCTCACAGTTCTCGCGTTATTGCTGAGGCTTCTTTGCAGCACACTCGCAACCGCAAACCCTATCCTTTTGCTAATCCGTATCATTGGGCAGCTTTTACTGCGGCTGGGGTTTAGTTATCAGTCATTAGTTACCCTTTTGAGGATTCGGCGGTTGAAATGGATAAAGGGCGATCGGCCTTCATCTGTTTTTGCTATGTTGTTTCATCCTGAATTTTTGTCAATTTTGCAAAATGTACTGACTGATAATGTTTTTGAGCTTTTGAGGAGCTTCAAGGGCGATCGCCGCTCCTAAATCTGGACGCACAACCCACCACCAAACGAGCGTTTCTAATTGACTGGGTGGGTTTTCGTTGGAACCGCATTCGATAGTACCTTCATTTACACCAATAATATTGGCACAAAGGTCATCAGCAATGGTAACGCGATCGTCTAGTTTTTCAAACTGTACGATGTCTTGCCAGCGAATTTCATGGGGAATGGAATTGAGAATTGATTGAAGATCTAGAGCCAGCATTAAACAGTACCTCAAAAAGCTATAATAACTCTAATACTAACTTTTTCAGGGAAGCTAGGAGGTATTGTGCTACAACTCAAAAACTCCGGTTTTTATTTGCCCTACAACCCAAAACTTGTTCCCATCGCTAAACAACTGCGGCTAAACCAGACAGTCACAGAGAAAAAAATGTGGCAAGGTTTTTTGCGAAAATTGCCCGTTCGCATTTTGCGACAACGGCCGATTGATAATTTTATTGTTGGTTTTTACTGTTCGGGATTAAGACTGGTCATTGAAATTGATGGAGAGAGTCATTTTACTGAACAGGGGAAAATTTATGATGAGGAGAGGACGAATATTTTAGAGGGCTATGGACTTCAGGTGGTCAGGTTTACTAATGTTGAAGTTTTGCTGAATTTTGAGGGGGTTTGCTATCAGTTGGAAGGTCTGATCCTCCCTAGCCCCCTTACTAAGGGGGGAACAATAGAGGGCGAAGTTTTTCGTTCATAACGGGGTTCCGATCCCCCCTAGCCCCCCTTAATAAGGGGGGGACAAGAGAGGGCGAAGTTTTTCGTTCATAACGGGGTTCTGATCCCCCCTAGCCCCCCTTAATAAGGGGGGGACAAGAGAGGGCGAAGTCTTCTAGTGAAACGCCTGAATCCCACTTAAAAAGATTGTGAACTCACAAACAATATTCAGCCTAACTCTTGTCCCCCCCTTAGGAAGGGGGGTTAGGGGGGATCGAAAGATTGTGGACTCACAAACAATATTCAACCTAACTCTTGTCCCCCCCTTACAAAGGGGGGTTAGGGGGGATCGAAAGATTGTGGACTCACAAACAATATTCAACCTAACTCTTGTCCCCCCCTTAGGAAGGGGGGTTAGGGGGGATCGAAAGATTGTGGACTCACAAACAAGACTGAGAAATCGCACTAACAAACTACGCGCGTTCTCCATATAATACAATCACTAAATAATAATTACCCCGCCCAATCCCCCGCCACCCGATATGGACGAACAACGACTCCAAGCTTATTTTAATCTGATTGAATTGCTACTGAATTGCCCCAGCGGGGAAGAAAGCAAAATTTTGCAGGCAAACTCCGAGTTAGTTGATGCCGGGTTGGTGCAGGTAATGCAACTGGCTGCAGAAATCAAACGCCAGAAAGGAAATGAGAATGCAGCGGATTATTTAACGAATTTGGCTGACGAACTCGCTAAATTGTTGGAATTGCCCTCTGCTAATTCTCAATGGGAATTTTTGATACAACTGTTGCAGGTAACTTCAGATAGTGGTGGCGATCGTAATGTAATTTATCCCCTGCTAGGGGATAATCTCAACTTGATTAATGATGATTTTGCTGCAATTTTGGGAAATTGGGTGAGGATAAGTTTGCCAAATTTAAACAGCAAAGAATATCGCTATTATATAATAGAAGTTATTAACACTTTTAGCAATGCAATACTGAAATTTCCTTTAGGCAGTAGGGCGAGTAATTTGGAAATTGCCATTGCAGGTTATGAAGTTGCCCTGACTGTTTTTACCCGTCAAGAATATCCTAAAAATTGGGCAGGTACTCAAAATAATTTGGCGGCTGTATACAGCGACAGAATCAGAGGCGAAAAAGCGGAGAATTTAGAAATCGCGATCGCAGCTTCTGAGGCCTCATTGGAGGTTTACACTCGCGAGGCATTTCCTGAATATTGGGCAATGACTCAAAATAATTTGGCGATTGCCTACCTCTACAGAATCAGAGGCGAAAAAGCGGAGAATCTAGAAATGGCAATCGCAGCTTCTGAGGCAGCATTGTCAGTTTACATCCGCGAGGCATTTCCTGAATATTGGGCAATGAGTCAAAATAATTTGGGGGAAGCCTACCGCAACAGAATCAGAGGCGAAAAAGCGGAGAATCTAGAAATGGCGATTTCCGCTTATCAGAAAGCATTGTCCGTTTACACCTGCGAGACATTTCCTGAACAGTGGGCAGGGAGTCAAAATAATTTGGGGGAAGCATATCGCAACAGAATCAGAGGCGAAAAAGCGGAGAATCTAGAAATGGCGATTTCCGCTTCTGAGAAAGCATTGTCCGTTTACACCTGCGACGAATTTCCTGAAGATTGGGCAAGGAGTCAAAATAATTTGTCGATTGCCTACCTCTACAGAATCAGAGGCGAAAAAGCGGAGAATCTAGAAATGGCGCTCGCCGCTTCTGAGGCATCATTGTCCGTTTACACCCGCGACGAATTTCCTGAATATTGGGCAAGGAGTCAAAATAATTTGGGGGAAGCCTACCGCAACAGAATCAGAGGCGAAAAAGCGGAGAATCTCGAAATGGCGATTTCCGCTTATCAAGAATCATTATCCGTTTACACCCGCGAGACATTTCCTGAAGATTGGGCAAGGAGTCAAAATAATTTGGCGGGTGCCTACGTCTACAGAATCAGAGGCGAAAAAGCGGATAATCTCGAAATGGCGATTTCCGCTTATCAGAAAGCTTTGTCTGTTCGCACCCGCGAGGCATTCCCGATAAATCATGCTGAAACCTTATTTAATCTCGGACTTACCTACTGGTATAATTCCCAACTCCCAGAAGCTTACAATACCTTTAACACCGCCATTGAGACAGTCGAATCAATGCGGAGTGAAATCATTAGGGGCGGCGAAGCTGACCGACAGAAATTAGCGGAAGAATACAATAGAATTTATTACCTAATGGTAGAAGTTTGCCTAGACATGGAAAATAAAACCGCCGCCCTAGAATACATCGAACGCAGCAAAACCAGAAACCTAGTAGAATTGTTTCACAAAGCCCGCAGCCTCCCACAAAATTTACAGCGGATTAGTTTTCAGGAAATTCGCAGTCTGTTAGGTAAAGATGAGGCAATTTTGGAATGGTACATCACCTTTAACGGCTTTAAAGTTTTTATTATTACCCAGGACTCCACTCAACCCGATGTCTGGCAATCTTCCGATGCAGACTTGGAAGCATTAAGAGATTTTGCAAACCAGTATATCAACGACTACATCTATCAAAATGATAACTGGGAAAAACAGCTAGAAATCCGGCTGGAAAAATTAGCTAAAATCTTGCACCTCGATGAAATAATTTCTCGCATCCCCGAAAAATGCCAGCGGTTGATATTAGTTACCTTCCGATATTTACACTTGTTGCCACTTCACGCATTAACCAGCCGAAGGGTAAGGCAGAATGTAGAAGAAACTGGAACTCTCCTCGAACTTTTCCCTGGTGGCGTGAGATATACTCCCAGTTGTCAGCTATTACAATTATCTCAGCGGGTAAATCCGACTGGGGAAGAATCATCACCCACAAGATTGTTTGCCATTCAAAACCCGACAGAAGACTTAGACTTCACCGATATCGAAGTTGAAGCAATTGCCAAATCCTTTAATCCTGCGGAAGTTTTGATTCGGGAAAAGGCAAGTAAGACAGGATTCCAGCAACAGTTGGCAGCGTTGCAGAATGCCGACATCGCCCACTTTTCCTGTCACGGCTTTTTCGACTTTTCCAATCCCCGGAAATCAGCTTTAATCTTAGCTGGGGCGAAAGTAACCCCCCTTAATCCCCCCTTGGCAAGGGGGGAGACACGAGAGGATTTCCCCTTGCCAAGGGGGGAGACAGGAGAGGATTTCCCCTTACCAAGGGGGGAGACAGGAGAAGATTTCCCCTTACCATGTGGCGAGATAGGAGAGGATTTCCCCTTGGTAAATGGCGAAACAGGAGAGGATTTCCCCTTGGTAAATAGCGAGACAGGAGAAGTCCCCCCCCTTACCAAGGGGGGGCTAGGGGGGGTTTCCTCCGACAAAAGTTATATTCGTTCCCGCCGAGGCGAAACCTTCGACATCGCGGAATGTCTGACGCTGGAAGAAATCTTTGATTTGCGGCTGAGTAAGTGCAGTTTAGTGACGCTTTCCGCCTGCGAAACTGGGTTAACCGATATTAGAGATAATACTGATGAGTATATCGGATTGCCTAGCGGTTTTTTCTATGCCGGGGCGACGAGTGTAATTAGCACTTTGTGGGCTGTCAATGATGTATCTACGGCGATTTTGATGATTAAGTTTTATGAGATTTTCCTGTCTGAAAGTCGCCCGCCTGTGGCGATTGCTTTGCGGGAGTCTCAGTTGTGGCTGCGCGATGCAACAGTGCAAGATTTGGTAGATTGGGTTGCAAGTTGTAAATTAATTTCAGATGAAAGAAAAGAGGAAATGCAAAATTCTATTGCATTTGGTCAAAAACCCGAAAACAAACGTTACCAATCTCCCCACTTCTGGGCGGCTTTTTGTGCGATTGGGCAATAGATTCGTCAGCGAAACAATGAATTTTTGTAGGAAACGGCAATGGTTTCCTTCCCATTTAACAATGCAATGTGCCGACCGTTTAACAATCCGTCACACGGCAATTAGAACAGGGCAATCAGGACATGGCATTGCCGTGTCCTTTGTGAATATGGTAAAATGACAATATTATAAGTTACAAGACATAAATTCAGCCATGAAGCCGGAAAAAATCATTAATTCATTTCTAGTAGTCTTGAAAACCAGTCCCAATTTATTTTCCGAAGCAGCCACAGAAGCATTAAAGACCCTTGAAAAAGATATTGCGGCTGCCGAAAATGAATCAAATCAAGCAATTTCTAAAATACTCAGCAATTGGTGTATCGACTATCCCGAAATTACCAAAGCATTGGAAGCCGTCGCCACCAGAGGCAAAGTTATCCCTAAACCCAGTCAACCGCAAGGAGACGAAAATATTTCCGAAAATCAGTTTCCCCGCCTATTTCCACGGCTGATAGAATCTTTAGAAAAGCGGATAAAATCTGAGAAGCCTGAAAATTAATGAATGAAATTGAAAAAGTTTTAAATCCTAATGTCTACGCTTTTGCTTTTCACCTAATCGGCGACGCTAGCGGCAGAGATAATCCCCTCTGGAATTGGGGCGATGATTTTTTGGAAAGCTTTACATCCCAAAAACTAAAACCCCTTCTCAAATTTCCCGAAGAACCATCTAATTTCTCGGTTGATTTGTTGCCAGACATCAGCTTGGATTTTAATTCTAAAGTCAGCTACAATGAAACTCAATTAGATGTCAGCGGGTTTGCTGTACCCATCAACATAGGAGACACCTATGCCCTGTGGTTGAATGTGGGTTTCCCTGATAGTTTTGTAGAGGAAGTTTCCCCGCAATGGCTGAGTACATTTAACCCCGAAAATTTATTAGGAATCGTTACCGGGGAAGAGTTTCTAGGTGAAACAATTCTAATTACCGCTAAATTACCCCCGCAACCACAACTACCAAGTCTCGAATCCTTCCAATCTCTAGCTGACAAATGCTGTAACGCTTTACTTCCCGAAAAATATCGCCCTCCTTTTAACCGCGCCGGCGAGTTATTTGGGAGTCCGATTTTTGAGTACGGTTTAATCAAGCAAACTGCTAATTATCGGCACTTGCTTGTCTGGTTTCCCAACAGCGAAGCATCGGAAGATAAGCTTGGTACTTACCAGCGGGAAATAGTAGACTTGTTTTACTACCGCACTAAAATTATTAAAGCCTTTCACAACAGCAGGCAAATTCACCGCATACTGTTTGATTTTTACCGACAAGTGGTGGATAATGTTAATTGGTTGCAGCAGCGAATAGATGAACTAGACAGCGACTTGACTACCGACAATTTACAGGAATTTAAGGACGAGTTGAAAAAGCTACTGAAAACAGCACTGACTTACACTCAAGGGCTGACAGAATTAGAAGATTACGGCAATACAATTGCGATAAATCTTAACAATTACAATGAGAAATTAGATCAAATCTCTGCTAAAGTAGAAAACGATGAGGAAGAACTATCAATATTAAATCACTTCAGTAGAAAAACTGCTCCATATATGCGATCGCAAATAGCAGGCGACTTAGGATATTTCCGACACGGCACAGGCTTAATCGAACAAGCGATCGCCTCAATCCGAGGGATAGTAGAAATAGAACAAGCCAGGAGCGAATTAGCACAGAAAAACCGAGGCGATCGCCTAGAAAGCACAATACAGGCGATCGGCGTCGGTTTAGCAGCCGGAGGAATTACAGCATCAAGCGGCACAGACAAACTCTTTGAGACGCTGCGACAAAACCACGTCCCCGCACCCTTAATCCTGTGGCATCCGTTTGTATTTTCCTTTGTTTTGAGTGGCGCGATCGCCCTTGGATCTGCTGCGATCGTCTGGTGGCGCACTCGACCAAAGAATTAGCCATTAACCATTAGTCCGCCTAGGGCGTCGGTTCAGTATTAGGAGTTGACAAAAAAAGGAATTTATGAAATTAGCCAGTGCATGAGTTCGACTCTA